>JAOZSN010000211.1 GCA_029939635.1 Deltaproteobacteria bacterium | reverse complement strand
TCTTTTAAGGTGATTGCCGGTTTCAAGAGAACGGGCCTCAGCGATCTCACCCAAGGTAAAGATAATCTCCTGCTGGGTCTCTTCAATCTCTTTATTGAGCAGCACATTTTGGAAGGCAACATGGACATTTGAGCAATATATTTCCACCAAGGCCTTGTTAAGATCATCCAACTGCTCCCAGGTCTCACAGTAGATAAGTACCCCGGCACCAACTTCACTTTCAAAATAACCAACATAGCGGTCATCAAAATAGAGGCAGATACGTTTTTCGGCAGCGTAGCGCAGATCCTCATAGGCCTGTTTGGGAAGATCGCCCAGACGTGTACTCTCTAGAAAGGGCCTAAAATTCCCCGAAGTGGCCAGCACGGTCATATTCTCCACCTGCCCAGCCCCATCATGACGATCCAACTGGCAGACCAGCGCATCTGGCTCCATACCGAGCAGAGCAACAAGCTGAGAAAGAACCCCAGAGGCCAGCTGCTTGATTGAACGTGTTTCAAAAAGAGAGGCGGACGCCTGGATGATATTCTTGAGCCCGACCCGGTTGGCATCAATGGTAAGCATATGCCTGTATGTTCGCAGAGAGGCCACTAAAACCGTGAAGAGTTTCTGGGAGGAAAGTTCGGTTTTCTCTTTATAATCGTTGATATCATACTCAACAATTATACGCTCCTCTGGTGCTTGACCGGGCTGACCGGTGCGCAAAATGATGCGTACAAAGCTATTGTTCAGCTCCGTGCGGATATAGTCCACCACCTGCAGACCAGCATCTTCTTTCTCCATGACCACATCAAGAAAGACCACCGCCATATCAGGATGAAGGGTCATTATCTCCCTGGCCTCAGGGCCATTATAGGCATGGAAAAATTGCAGCCCACGCCCCTCGTAACTAAAATTCTTCAGCACCAGGGTGGTGATGGAATGAACCTCTTCATCATCATCAACGATTAAAATCTTCCAGGCTTTGGGTGGGGCATGATCAACACCGTTATCCGGCACATCCTGATCATCATCGGCAAAGATCAACTCATCATCATTCATTATCAAACTCTCCTTATCCCAGTGGGATAGTGATGATAAAAGTGGTGCCTTGCCCCTTACCACTTTCGCAGATAATAGTCCCGTGCAATCGCTGGGTAACAATATTGTAGACGATATGCAGCCCCAGACCGCTGCCCCCCTTTTCCCGGTTGGTAGTGAAAAAGGGAGAAAAAACATGCTCTAAATTATCATTTGAGATACCGCTGCCATTATCGTGGTAGGTAAGCTGCAGGCGCTTACCCTCTTGCGCAAAAGATATCAGCAGAGTACCAGCCCCACCCTCATCATAGGCATGATTGATGGAATTAGTAATCAGGTTAGTAAAAATCTGTGAAAAAGCGCCGGGAAAGGAGTTGAGAACCAACTCACGATCACCGCTGATCTGCATAGTATGGTTGGTATTTTTTAAAACCGGCCGTAACGAGAGAAGCACCTCTTCGATATAGGGACGCAGGGTAAATTCACGTTTAGCCTCTCCTGACTGATCAATGGCCACCTGCTTAAAGCTGCGGATCAGCTCACTGGCCCGATTAAGATTGGAAACCAAAAGCCGGGTCGATTCCAGACAGGTATCCATAAAATCCTGCAGGTCACTGCGTTTCATGGTGCCATCAGCAAAGAGCTTGGCAAAATCACGGGTGGTCTTATCCAGATGGGTAGAGGCGGTATAGGCAATACTCATCGGTGTATTGATCTCATGAGCAATACCAGCAATGAGTTCTCCCAATGAGGCCATTTTTTCCGACTCCACCAAGTGATCCTGCATACGCTGAAGCTGATCCAGCGTAGCCATCAACTCACGATTTGTAAGCTCCAGCAGGCCGGTACGATCAGCCACCCGTTGCTCTAAAGTCTCGGTGAGGCCAAGGAGATCACGCTCCGCCTTTTTTCGTTCAGAGATATCACGTTTGATAAAGGCAACCGAAGTCACCTTATCATAAGAATTGGTAATGGGGAGCACAAAGAGCTGCTCAGGAAACGGGCTGCCATCCTTACGGATACTAAGCAGCTCTCCCTCCCAGACATAGCCCTCTAAAATCCTGTCCCAGGAGTAGGCATTGGTGGTGGAGCTTAAGTCATCAAGACGCAGTTCATCCACATGGCGTCCCACCACCTCATCAGAGGTGTAGCCCGTCCACGAGGTGAAGACAGCATTAACATATTCAATCACCCCTGTAGAATCGGTAAAGATGATCGTATTGGGACTGTATTGAATGAGGTAAAAGAGCCTGTTGAGCTCCTGTTCTAATGACTCTTTTTGCATAAATACCCACCCCAGAAAAACCGGGGGTCAAACTAATTCTAGTCAGAAAAAATAACGTAATCCACCGGCAAAAGTGCGAGCGGACCAGTTTACCTCATTGAGCCTTGTCTTGCTCACATTGCCATTAGTAAAATATTTCCATTCCGAACCATCAGCCACAGTAAAGGAGCGATACTCCACATTGATAAAAAAATTAAGCGCCTTAGTGAAAAAATAATCCCCGCCCACAGCCACGGTATAGCCATGACCGTCTGTGGCCTTTTGTTTGAAACTATCTGCCATGAGATCATGCCGCAAATTCCAACACCCTTCAGCCAAATATGACAGGGCAAAATGATAGGAGAAGAGCAGGGAGAACTGCAGCTTGTCGGAAGGATGCAGCCCTGTCTCCAAGCCAAACCAGGGCCCTCCCCACTCGGTCTCATAACGGCTGTCCAGGCCCGCAAAACTGCCTGTGGCCGGGATGGTCTGCCAGCCATCGGTGATATGCATATTTTGCTCATGGTAGGAATAGCCAAACATGGGGGTGAGGGTAAGTTTATCGTCATCTAAAAAAAAGCGTGTCCCAAGCCCATAGGAAAGATCCAAAACCGAGCCGGCATCGGTGCTGTTGTTGGAACGAGACCACTCCCCCTGGCGATCATTCCTGGCATAATCAGAATCCTGATTATCACCATTAAAGATACGACCATAGCCTAAAGAGAGAAAGGCCCGAGGGGATACTCCAGCACATTTTTCTCGCCCCAGGCTCAGCTCTCCACTGCCTTGGATGTGGGCAATCTGTATATCGGACCAGGTCAATTCCGACAAAATATTCGGGCTAGTACCATTTGAATTACCAGCGATAGTCCAGTCCAACCGATCCAGACGGTAGCCGGTCTGTAGGCCAACATCCACCCCAATCCCCCCTTCAGCCCTTACCTGCGCAGCACAACAGCACAGCAGCAAGACAAAGAAGATCCCTTCTTTTCCCCGTACTTTCACACATCTCCCCCAACGTCTTTAGTACCCCTACAGCCCCTGCCTTACTGAAACGTATTCCCGTCCCCAACATAGGTAAAGGTGGCGTGCAGCGTGCCCTCTTCATCATAGCGCTTGAAAGAATTTTTCCCTGCTGCTACAATTTTACCGCAGGTCATTTTAAATCTCTTACGCTTCGTTGTCTTGCGCATATATTTGATACAGAGGGCATCCTGACTACGCACCTCCCAGCTTCCGGTCTTCATAATCTTGGTGGAATGCTGATCCTGCTGTAACATAGTGGCAACACGGCCATCACTGCCAAAATACACCTGCCAAGCTTTCCCCTCCTGAAACGTAGCACGAAAGGTCTTATTTGTTACCAATTGCTTAATCTGATTACCTGGCACTGGTGAGGCAGCAAAGCTTGGTACGGCGGCTAACCAAAAGGCAAGGGTCAAACCGATACTTTTTTTCATGACCATTTCTCCCAGATTGCGTGTACTTAAGATTACCTGACATTTTCATTTGCCCAGATCCTACCATATTCAGTTGAAAACAACATGAAAAACAACCCCTTCCCCCCCTCCCTCAGGCA
>JAOZSN010000003.1 GCA_029939635.1 Deltaproteobacteria bacterium | reverse complement strand
TAGCTAAGCTGGCTGAGGTAAAAACACTTTGGCAAATTTTCAAAAAAGAGCTTGAGAAAGTTATCACCCACCAGCCAGGAAGCCAGGAAGTAGAAGCAGCGATCAAGGCCATCAAAGAACATAACCTGCCTCTGCTCTCCACCATGAATGAGGCGGTTGGGCTTTATGAGAAGGCTAATGATGCCAACAAGGTCATCATGGGTCAGTTCCTCATCTTTTTCATCACCAACCTGGCCGCCTTGGCTGCCATCCTCTTTGCCCGCAAAAAAGTAACCGGCCCCTTGGATGACATCATGGCACGTCTGGCCAGTAATTCTGCCACATTGAGCCACTCCTCATCCTCTGTCTCTGCCGGAGCCCATGAAGTGGCAGACCGCGCCTCCAGCCAGGCCGCCGCATTGGAGGAATCATCTGCCTCCCTGGAAGAGGTCACGGCCACATCCCGTCAGAACACCAGCAACACCCAGGAAACCAAGGGGCTGATGCATGAAAATCAGCAGATCACCAGTAAGGCCCAGGGCCATATGGATCAGCTTACCAGCGCTATGGCTGATATATCAAATGCCGGTCAGCAAATTGGCAAGATCCTTCATACCATTGAGGAGATTGCCTTTCAAACTAACCTGCTGGCCCTAAATGCTGCCGTAGAGGCGGCCAGAGCCGGAGAGGTTGGAGCAGGGTTTGCCGTGGTGGCAGAAGAGGTACGCAACTTAGCCATGCGTTCATCAGAGGCCGCCACCAATACCTCTGGGCTCATAGAAGATGTCACCAACAAGATAAGTGACGGTAATAATCTGGTAACCGAGACCTCTGAAATCTTCCAGCAGTTAACCGCGACCTCTGGCAAGGTTGCCACCCTCACCGACGAGGTGGCTAATGCCATCCAGGAGCAATCAGAAGGGGTTAATCAAATCAATATTGCCATCACCGAGATGGACTCCATCACCCAACAAAATGCTGCTACAGCCCTGGACTCTTCCGCCATGGCTGAGAAAATGCAACAGGACGCTGAGGAGCTGGCCATTATCACTGCCGAACTCTCAGAGATGATTGAGGCAGGAGAAGGACGCTACTCCCTGACTAAACAAGGGACAAACCTGACACAAATTGATTATTAACATTTGTGCCTCTAAAGGAAACTCAGCGTGAGATATCACCAGTGAGGTTAAGAACCACGTTAAAACTTATGGCTCTTAACATTTTGCTACTCAATATGCTTCCTAAGCACCACAACATAAGGGTGTCTTGAATAATTAGACATTTCGGAGTCTCGTAAATCAGCTTACCTGTTCGAGGACAAGGAACAAAGGTGAGCCGCCTACTTGCAGCCATTGCCCTTTCCATTTATAATGGCTGCCCATGCTCATTCCATTTTCAACCATCATTGGCCAGCAGTGGGCCATTAATTTCCTCACCTCCTCCTTTAACAAGGATAAGCTCGGGCACGCCTACCTGCTTAAAGGTCCCAGCGGGGTAGGTAAAAAGATGGTGGCCCACGCCTTTGCTGCCCTGATTAACTGTGCTCACCCTCAGGATATTGAAGTATGCGGTCATTGCCCATCGTGTAAAAAATTTGCCTCTGGCAATCATCCTGACCTCCTGGTCATAGAACCAGAAGGGGCAGGCATCAAGATTAAGCAAATTCGTGCCTTACAGCAGCAACTAACCTTCCCCCCCTTTGAGGCCAAGAGCAGGCTGGTATTGCTGGCAGATATCCATGAAACCATGCGCCGCCCTGAGGTGGCCAATGCCCTGCTTAAAACCCTGGAAGAACCACCCAAGCATACTCTGCTCATTTTAAGCGGCAACGAATCTGGAACCATTTTACCCACCATACTGTCACGCTGCCAGATCATACCCCTTATTCCCTTGCCCTTGGCAGAGGTGAGTCGAATGCTCATGAACGATGATGCAGAGCTCGCTGAGAAACAGGCCATGACCTATGCCGCTATCAGCGAGGGCAGCCTGGGTCGTGCCCGTACCCTGCAGAAGAAAAACCTTTTACCCCTACGCCGTACTATTATTGAACAGCTCACCATCCTGCCCGAAGATTGCACAGAAACAGTACAACAGGTCTTCCCCATGGCTGCCGAGGCTGCCGCCCTAAAAGAAAATCTCGATGATTTTTTAAACCTGCTCACCACCTGGCTACGAGACGTACTTGTACTCCGCTCTGGGGCAGGTTCACACCCCATTAGCCATGATCTTGGTGATCTTCTAGAGCAGGGAAGTAGGTGCTGGAGCCAGCATGCCTTGCAAAACAAACTACACAGCCTAGACCAGGCTCGTCGCCAACTGGCTCGCCACTGCAATCGCACCCTGGTACTGGAGGTTCTTTTTTTTGCCTTACTGGCAGAAAAATGTTAATTGCAGTGAGTATATATCCTGGACTAGAGATCAAGCCTTGCCTCAACCTCTTCTGACACCTGACACCTGTTTTCATATGAGCCAACAAGATAAAACAAAAGCTGCCCCTGTGGACAAGAAAAAGGATACAAAGCCTGACCGCTGGTATAATATCCAGTTTCGTAAGGGAGAGCAAATCCATACTGCCAGTGCCCGTATCCAAAACCTGAAAACAGATGAAATGGTTATGGTGGCCTCGAAGCATGGTCTGGAACCTGCCACCATCACCGGCCTTGGCCCCCAACCCATTCTCATTGGTGACCTGGCAGACCTACAACCAGCACTTGCCATCCACCGCCGTTGTAACCGGGATGAACAGGGCAAGTATACCCGCCTGACCGAACGGGAAACCCAGGCATTTACTATCTGCTCTGAGATGATAGCCAGACATAAACTGGCTATGAAACTCATTAAGGTTGAGCGTTTTTTTAATGGTAGCAAGATTATCTTCTACTTTACCGCTGATAACCGTGTTGATTTCCGGGCCCTGGTTAAAGATCTTGTGCAGGAATTTCGCACCAGGGTGGAGATGCGGCAGGTAGGGGTTCGCCATGAGACTAAAATGATTGGTGGCATTGGCAGTTGCGGACGCGAGCTTTGCTGCTCTACTTTTATTGATAATTTTGCGCCGGTCTCTATTAAGATGGCCAAAGAACAGCGCCTGCCCCTTAACCCCACCAAGATATCTGGCATCTGCAACAGATTGCTATGCTGTCTCACCTACGAATTCCCCACCTACCGGCGGATTCGTAAAGAGATGCCACGCTGCGGGACAACTATCCAGCTAGATGGCTCTAAATGGAAGATTATTAGGCAAAATATCCTCTCGGAATCTCTGACAGTGGTCGACACCAAAGACCGTGACACCCTGCGTGATGTGCCACGCAGCGAATGGGAAGCCATTGCCAAGAAACCAACAAAACCGCAGCGCTCGAAAGGAACTGGTTCGCATAAATCCAAGGGCAAGAAAAAATAAAACAAACGAACCGCAGAATATCGAACAAGAAATTTCGAATGTCGAAGGAAGTGCCCTTGGGGGTATATTTTCTTTATTTATTAAGACATCATCCACCCTTGATCATTCGACATTTCTTGTGACCTCGATATTCGTTGTTAATAATATAAAGGCGTTACCTGGCTCCCCCAATGAATACTTACATCACCACCCCCATTTTCTACGTTAATGCCCAACCCCACCTGGGCCATGCCTACTCCACCATTGTCGCTGACACCTTTGCTCGCTATAAGCGTCTCTGTGGCAATACAGTCCGCTTCCAGACTGGTACGGATGAACATGGTGACAAGATCGTTCAGGCCGCTGAGGCTGCAGATGAGTCGCCCCGTCAATATGTAGACCGTATCTCCGCCATGTTCAGTGAGGCCTGGCCTCCCTTAGCCATTGAACCGGACAATTTTATCCGCACCACTGACGCTGATCACATCAAAACAGTGCATGACATCCTGCAGAAGGTGTATGAACAAGGGGATATCTATTTCAGCGAGTATGAGGGGTTATACTGCAAGGGCTGTGAACGCTTTCTCACCGAAAAAGAGTTGGTGGGTGGCAAATGCCCAGATCATCTCTGCGAACCAGAGCGGATCAGTGAACAAAATTATTTCTTCCGCATGTCCAAATACCAGGACTGGCTCATTGACCATATCAAGACCAACCCTGACTTCATCACCCCCCAGCGCTACGCCAATGAGATGTTGGCCTTTTTAAGTGAACCGCTGGAGGATTTATGTATTTCCCGCCCCACCAGTCGGCTGACCTGGGGTATTCCTCTACCCTTTGATGACAAATTTGTCACCTATGTCTGGTTTGATGCCCTAATCAACTATCTCACCGGTCTGGGATATCCTGAGAACGAAAAATTTGCGCAATTCTGGCCAGTTGCCGAGCATGTCATAGCAAAAGATATCCTCAAGCCCCACGCCATCTTCTGGCCCACCATGCTTAAATCCATGGGCCTGCCCACCTATCAAAAACTCCATGTCCATGGTTATTGGAATATGGGCGAGACCAAGATGAGTAAATCCCTGGGCAATGTGGTACGCCCCAAAGAGATGGTTGAAGAGTTTGGTGTTGATGTGGTTCGCTATTTTCTGCTGCGTGATATGTCCTTTGGCCTTGACTCAGGCTACTCAAACGATGCCGTGGTAGCACGACAAAATTCTGACCTGGCCAATGATCTAGGCAACCTCTTTTCCCGCTCGCTGACCATGGTGGGCAAATTTATGGATGGCAAGGTACCTGCCCCCAACCAGTTACGCCCCATAGACCAAGAGATGCAAGACGCCTGTGCCGTCATGCTGGAGACCTATGGCCGAGAAATGGACATCTTCCGCTTTAACCGCGCCTTAGAGGCAGTGTGGAAGGTGGTAGGACTGGCCAATAAGTATATTGTTGAAAATGCCCCCTGGGAGATGGCCAAGGCTGAAGATGGCCAGAAAAATCTTGCCACCGTCTTTCATACCCTGCTTGAAACCCTACGCCTGCTGGCTCTAGTAGTAGAGCCAATCATGCCTGGTACTGCAGCTAAAATGAATACAGGCTTGGGCGTGGAGACAACGGGAACCCTGGCCAGTCGCAGCGCCTGGGGCCAGCTTATCCCTGGCACGGTCATTGCCAAACCCGAACCCCTCTTTCCTCGCCTGGAGAAGAAGAAGGCCCCCAAGGGCCAACAACAACCCAAGGCCAAAAAGAAAAAATCAGCAGAGAAGAAATCTGAAAAACTGCCAGAAGGTGTCATCACCTTTGAAGAATTTGGCAAGGTAGAGTTACGGGTAGCAGAGATAGTTGCGGCAGAAAAGGTAAAAAAATCAGATCGCCTCTTAAAACTCACTGTCAAGGCCCCTGAAGAACGTACTATTGTTGCGGGTATTGCCGAATCGTATCAACCTGAAGATATCATCGGCTTACAGGTCATCATCGTTGCCAATCTCAAGCCAGCAAAACTCATGGGCATCAGCTCCCAAGGTATGGTGCTGGCTGCCAAGGATGGCGATCACCTGATTCTTTCCACTGTCAGCCAAACCACCACCCCCGGCTCCAAGGTGGCGTAAAGCCACGAGAGCTGAGCAGGCCCCAGGGACGCACCAGCCTCACCCTAACCTGCCAATTACCCTCCGTTGATTATAGCAATCGTGCTGAAACGTCAACACGTATGGCCTATTGTGGAAATACCATTTCTCTAGCGCATCACAAAAGATGCACGAAGAATGACATGGCAGCAAAAGAAACTGGGTCTGGATCGCCATGGATTACAACGCCTCATGCGGCGTTATGACATCAAATCAAAGGATTTCAGGTAGTTTTTCCCCATCCAAAACACGCCGTACTACCTGGCCCATATCTTGGATGCTTACCGGCTTATGGAGATAGGCACGAAGACCAATATCCTGGGCCTGCTCAGCGTCAATCAACTCACTAATCCCTGTACATAGTATTATGGGAATTTCAGGCCGAATAGCTATGATTTCGTGTGCCAGTTCAATACCGGTCATCTCTGGCATGGTGAGATCGGTGATGACTATATCAAAATCATCCTTACCAGCCAGAAACAAGTCCAGCGCCTTCTGGCTACTGGTCTCTGTGCTTACCTGATAGCCTAGAGAGAGGAGGATCTCTCCATAGACCATAACCACATACTCTTCATCATCCACCAACAATACATGTTCGTTACCTGAAGGGAGCACCGTATCACTCTTCTCCTTCTTGTGCCGCCCCCCAGGTTTTCCTACTACAGGCAAGAGGATATGAAATGTTGTACCCTGACCAATCTCACTGGTAACACTAATCTGCCCTTGTTGGGCTGTGACAATACTATGCACCACCGCCAAACCCATACCCGTACCCTGATCTTTTTCCTTGGTGGTGAAATAGGGTTCAAAAATCCGATCCAACAGATCAGCAGCCATACCACATCCGCTATCACTCACCTCAAGCAGGAGATACTGACCAGAAGAAAGGTCTGGCCACTGGACACAATCTTTGGCCAACAATTCTTGGCAGCGGAGAGAGATCTCTAACACCCCACCATGCTCAGCCATGGCATGACCGCTATTAGTGCAGAGATTCATCAACAATTGGTGAATCTGAGTGGAGTCAGCCATAATTGCTCCACACTCCATGTCGATATCTTGACGGATCTCTATGGTGGCGGGCAAGCTGGAGCGCAACAGCTTCAGAGCCTCTTTGATAATAGGCTGGATGGCAATACTGATCATCTCATGCTCGTGCTGACGACTAAAAGAGAGAATCTGTTTTACCAATTCAGTAGCACGCCCTGCTGCCTGCTCAATTATACCCAAGCCCTTATGCAAGGGGCTACCAGGTTTGGCATCTCGCCGCAGCAGAGCTGCATAACCAACTATAGGGGTCAGTATATTATTGAAATCATGGGCAATGCCACCAGCCAAGGTGCCAATGGCCTCCATTTTCTGGGCCTGGTGCAACTGGGTCTCCAATTTTTTTCTGGCACTGATATCCTTGGCAATATGGACAACACCAATAAATTGCTCAGCCTCATCAAAGATGGGAGAGACAGAGACCTGAAAGGTCTTTTTGAGCACGGAATGATTTATTTCTGCTGTATGCGGACGCAAATCCTGCTCCAAGGAGATAATTGGGCACGATGTGCACTTGCTGTTCTGGCCACAAAAGACATCATAACACTTGCGCCCCACCAGCTCTTCCGGCTCCTTACCAAAAAACTCAGCCGTGGCCCGATTCACCCGCAGCAGGTGAAATTTGGTGTCATGGATAGTCACCAGGTCACTGATGGCCTCAAAGGTCAGCTGCCATTGTTGCTCACTTAAGCGCTGGGTATCAACTGCCTGCTTGATCTTTTCCCTAGCCTCATACAGCTCACAAAAGACCTTTACCTTACTGACCAGGATCTGGGCCTGATCAAGGGGCTTAAAAATATAGTCCACCGCCCCGGCCGCATAGCCCTTAAAAATATGTTCCTGATCCTTGCTGATGGCAGTGATAAAGATGATGGGGATTGTGCTGGTCTTTGTATTGGCCTGCATCAATTCAGCCACCTCAAAACCATTCATCTCCGGCATCTGCACATCGAGCAGCACTAAGGCACACTCATGCTCTAACAACAGGGCAAGGGCCTCATTGCCAGAGGAGGCAGAGATGATGTTGATATCAAGATCTTCCAACATGGCCCGCAGGCTCAAGAGATTTTCAGGGCGATCATCAACGATGAGAATAGTGGTTTGTGGGGACATGACCTTATCTTAAATTTTAACAGATGAACGTCGAATTTTGAATGTAGAATTCGCTTCACTCTCACTCAAATTAGATAGTACCTTATTCGACGTTGAATGTTCAATGTTCTACGTTCGATGTTCATCTTTTTAATCACTCATCTTTGTCCACTTTCATTTTGTCAATCTCTGCCATGGCCGCCTCGGCACATTCTGGACAATAGCCATGACTGAACCTGACCTCGGAGTGTTCATGCATATACGATTCCAACTGGTTCCAATAGCCCTTGTCGTCCCGTATTTTCTTACAGACAGCACAAATGGGCAAGATACCTCGCAGGGTTTGAATTTCAGCAAGGTGTTTTTCCAACTGGTTATTCTTTTCAGCCAGTTCCTCCAAATTTTGCTCAATCAAACGTTTTTGTTCATGGAGTTGGCAGAAAACCCGCACCTTGCTCCGTAACACCAGGGGATCTTGGATCGGCTTACAGATATAATCCACCGCACCCGATTCATACCCCTTGAAAATATGCTCCCGCTCCTTGCTGATGGCAGTAATAAAGATGATGGGTATCTCTCGGGTTTTCTTGCTGGCCCGCATGAGTTCCGCCACCTCAAAACCATTCATCCCTGGCATCTGCACATCAAGCAGCACCAGGGCGCAATCATGTTGAAGCAGTAAAGCCAAGCCCTCATTACCAGATGATGCGGAGATGATATTAAGATCAGGGTCATCCAGCATGGCTTCTAAACTTAAGATATTCTCTGGCCGATCATCAACGGCGAGGATGGTAGTTTTGGGGGACATAGTCTTATTTTTTAATTTCACAGATGAACGTCGAACATTGAACATCGAATTTTGAATGTAGGAATCGCTTCACTCTCACTAATTCAACTTGATAGTACCTTATTAGATGTTCAATGTTGAATGTTCGATGTTCGACGTTCATCTTTTATTTTTCCCATTAATAGCGTATTCAAAAACGCTCCTATTTCAGCAAGGGGCACAACATGATCCACCTCGCACGCTGCCAAGGCAGCCTCTGGCATACTTGGTGCCTCCGCAGTTTGCGGGTCCTGCACCACAGCCAAACCACCATACTCCTTGATGCATCGCAAGCCCTTACTACCATCATTATTGGCACCGGTGAGGACAACACCAACCAACCGTGCCCCATAGGCATCTGCAGCACTCTCAAAGAGGACATCAATGGCTGGTCTGGCAAAATTCACCTTCTCATCAACCGAAAGGGAGAGGCTCTGATTATCCTCTACCAGTAAATGATAATTAGCCGGGGCCAGATAGACAACTCCTGCCTGCGCCATCTCCTTTTCCTCAGCCATCTTAACCTGAAGCTGACACAAGCTATCTAAATGACGAGCCAAGAAATCATCGGCCTGGGCGGCATGATGCTGCACCACCATGATCGGCACCGGAAAATCAGCACCCAGGCTCGGCAAGAGAGACAACAGGGCCTGGAGACCGCCGAAGGAGACACCGATGACGATGGCGTCGTAGGCTATTTTTTTTTGTTCTCGCTGTGCCATGGCCTCACCTGCACTATTTTACAGACTTAACGTCGAACATCCAACATCCAACGCCCAATGAGGTATTTATCTATTTCAGAATCCCTTGAATCAATCCGAGCGCAGCGGCTTCCACATTCAAAATTCGCTGTTCAATGTTCAATGTTCGATGTTCGGCATTCATTCCTTTTCACTCATACATCTTCTGATAAATCTGCTCACCATCCACCAGCTGGCTGAAACGATCTGCCAACCCTGAAAATTGCAGACTCTCTCTGCTGCCAAGACAGAGGATGCCGCCGCGACAGAGGCTGTCGTAAAAAAGGGTGATAACCTTTTTTTGCAATTCTCGACTAAAATAAATAAGCACGTTGCGACAGACAATCATCTGCATCTCCCCAAAGACCTGATCGGTGACCAGGTTATGATTGGCAAAGAGTATCTTTTTTTTTAGCTCTGGAGCCAGCAAGGCACGCTCATATTTTGCGGTGTAGTAGTCTGAAAATGAACTGATGCCACCGCCCCGTTGATAATTATCGGTATAATCCTTTATCGCCTTGGCCGGCACAATCCCTTCCCTGGCCTTCTGTAAAACTAATTCGTTAAAATCAGTGCCATAAAGCTGCAAACGATCATACAACCCTGCCTCCTTGAGCAGGATAGCCATGGAGTAAAGTTCCTCTCCGGTTGAACAACCTGCATGCCAGACCTTTATAAAAGAATGGGTGGCCAAAATCGGCACAACTTTCTCACGTACAGCCAGATAGAAGGCAGGATCACGAAACATCTCCGTAACATTAATCGACAGGTCATATAGTACGGTCTGAAAAAACTCTTCATCATGGAGGAGACGATGCTGCATGGCCGAGATATTCTCCATACCTGTCAACTCCTGACGCCGCCTGATCCGGCGCCTGATATGGGCACTGGAATAATTGCGGAAATCATAGCCGTACTTCAGATAGATCGCCTCTAGAAGGAGGGTGACTTCGATTTTTGAGGTTTCATGATCAGTTGTCACTGGCACATCCTTGAAGAAGATGAACGTCGAACATCGAACATCGAACGTTCAACGTCGAATGAGGAAATAGCTGCGCTCTAACTAATTGACAAGGAGATAGCATATTCACCTTCTCTTATTCTTCTCTGCCGTCTTAATACTGGTTACAAAAATCTTAATTAACTCTTCTGTCTCCAGCAAAATATTATCCAATAGCTCAGGTTTTGTTATGAGTGGGATCCTTTGACTTAACTTTAACCATCTTTGCGATTCCCGTAGCTCCTTTAGAGAGATACGCAACTTATGAATAAAATCATTTGGTGACTCAGCGGCCTGAGCCTCACCATGATTTGGATAGGGCGATGTTCCTGAGCGTAATAACTGCCCAGCAACATGATTACCCGTTCTTGAGTTTGGCAACTGCTCAACAATTTTTATAATTCGTACAGAATACTCAAGCAACCGCTCTTCCAAATCATACGTTTGTGTCTTCATCTTTTGTCTTTTCATTCATCATTCGATGTTCGATGTTGGACGTTCGATGTTCAATTTTTTTAATCACTGACACAGCCACACCCGCAACATAGAAACAAGTCTCTCCACATCCACCGGCTTGGCCAAATAATCATTGGCTCCAGCCTCAATGCATTTATGGCGATCACCCTTCATGGCCTTGGCAGTCAGGGCGATGATGGGAAGTTTAGCAAACTTGGCTTGGGAACGAATCCGGGCCATGGCCTCAAAACCATCCATCTCCGGCATCATAATATCCATCAACACCACGCTGACACCTTGAATTTTGTCCAGTATATCCAGGGCCTTTTTGCCGTTTTCTGCGGCCAACACCTCCATGCCCTTTTCTTCCAATACGCTGGAGAGGGCAAAGACGTTGCGCATATCATCATCCACCACCAATACCTTTTTGGCCGCAAAGATATCCTCCCGCTTATGGGCCATGGCCAGCATGCGCTGTTTATCCTCGGGCAGGTCAGCCTCAACCTGATGGAGGAACAGGGTGGTCTCAGCCAGCAACCTCTCTGGTGACTGGACCCCCTTGATGATAATTGACGATGAATAATGGCGTAGTTTCTCATCCTCATCCGGAGTTAACTCCCGGCCTGTATAGATAATAACCGGTAGGTTACAGAGTGCCTCATCGCCCCGGATCATCTCCAGCAACTTGAAGCCCTCCATGTCTTGTAGACCAAGATCAAGGATCATACAGTCAAAGGAGGCCTTTTTGAGCAGTTTCCAGGCCTCAGTACCTGTGGCCACCCCGCTTATATCGATATGGGGGTCACTGATCAACTCCACCATACTGCGTCGTTGATCACGGTGATCTTCAACGATGAGTAATTTTTTCACAGTGCGGCTGATCTCATCCTCCAGCATGGCAAAGGTTTCCTGCACCTTTTCCACACTTACCGGTTTCACCAGATAACCAATAGCACCCATTTCCCTGGCCTGTTGGGATTTATCAGCAGCAGACATAAAATGAACCGGGATATGACTGGTCTTGGAATTTTTCTTCAGACTATCCATGACCTGCCAGCCATCCATGCCAGGCAGACCAATATCAAGAATAATGGCACCAGGCTGATAATAATCAGCATAATGGAGACCACTCTCACCATCACTGGCCAGGACACACTTAAAACCACGTTCATGGGCCAAATCAGCAAGAACCTCACTAAAGGCCGAATCATCCTCGATTATCAACAGAATCTTGTCATCATCTGCCAAATTCTTCCGATCATCAGCAACATCCTGCCCCTCCTCTGCCCTGTCCTCTTCCGCCTGTTGGCCTGCCTTTAGAACCGACTCCTTTTTCTCCGCAGGGAGAACAACAGGGGCAACGCTGACCACCTTTGTGGTCTCACCCTCCTGGACAGATTGTTCAGCAAGAATATCTGGCACCAGGACGGTAAAGCATGAACCGTGACCAACCTCACTGGTCAGGCGGATCTCTCCACCTAACAGGCCAGCAAACTCCTTGGCAATGGAGAGACCAAGACCTGTGCCGCCATAGCGGCGGCTTATGGAGCCATCCACCTGCTGGAAGGCCTCAAAGATGAGATCTTGCTTTTCAGGGGCAATACCAATACCGCTATCCATAACTGATATGGCCACACCGTCTCGACCAGCCAGCACTCCACAATCCATATCTGCCGGTGGCCGACTGATACGCAGCCGCACCTCCCCCTTTTCAGTAAATTTCAAGGCATTAGACAGCAGATTTTTAACAACCTGTAACAACTTCTGGGCATCGGTAGTTATGCTTGCCGGCACATCAAGCAACTCTGTAACCAGGGTAATATTACGCTCTGTCGCAACCGGAGCAAATGACTGTTCCATGGCGTCCAAAAAATCACGCAAATCTAAAGATACAATGTCCAGTTGGACATGACCGGCCTCCACCTTAGACAGATCAAGCACCTCGTTAATAAGGGTAAGGAGTTCTGTACCAGAACTATTGATGGTGCGGGCAAACTCCAACTGCTTACCATTCAGGTTGCCCTCCTTATTGGTGGCAAAGAGTTGGGAGAGGATGAGAATAGAGTTGAGCGGCGTGCGTAATTCATGGGACATGTTTGCCAAAAACTCAGCCTTATAACGATTGCTGGTCTCAAGCGCCTCGGTCTTATGGAGCAGTTCATTACGTTGGGTGGCCAAGGCCTCATTTTTTCGACTCACCTCGTTTTGCTGGAGCTCCAGATTCTGCGTCCGTTCAGCCAACTCCTCGTTGGTGACCTGGAGTTCCTCCTGTTGTGATTGGAGTTCTTCCGCCTGCTGCTGGAGCTGGGTTTCTGTTTTTTGCAGGGCTTGAGTCTGCTCACGCAACTCCTCATTGCTGGCCTGCAACTCCTCCTGCTGAGACTGTAACTCCTCAGCCTGTTGCTGGGTCTGGCCCAGCAATAGACCAACCCGTGCCCTGGCCTGGGCCATATTAATGGCAATGGCGGCATTCTCCAGAACCCGATCTAACAATTCCAAGGAAAAGCCATCAAACTCATTCAAGGTCGCCAACTCTATCACTCCCGAAACATGGCCTTCAAAGAGAATGGGCAGGGCAATTATATGACGAGGCATGCTGCTACCGGAAGCGGATAACACCGGCACATAATCATCCGGGATGTTGCTGAGCATAATGGGTCTTTTTTCCACGGCTGCCTGGCCGGTGATACCTTCGCCAAAATGAAAGACAGGGCGAGACTCAAAGTTATGCTGGCCAGCATAACTGGCCAGCAAATTAAGGAGATGACCTTCACCCACCAGATAAATTGTGCCAGCCTGAAAAGGAATATGCTTGGCAAGTTCACGCAGCAGGGTAGTGCAGAGAGTTTCCTCATCCTGCTCCCCCCGTAATCTATCGCTGATCTCAAGCTGGGCATTACGCAGCGTATTCTCCAGCTCTGCCTGGGCAAAGGCGTGCTGTAACTCTGAGATATCAATAAAACTTTCCAGGCCACCGGTTACCACTCCATCCCCATCACGAAAGGCCACCGTGGTAAACTTTACGGGTATAATCTCTTGATTACGGCCAATGGTGGTTTCACCATTACTCACCAGGCCACTGTCCATGGCCTGGCGCATGGGACAGTGGGCCGTATTACAGATGGGGGTATTGAACAGTTCCGCACATTTATGGCCCAGACATTCTGCCGGGGTCAGATGGGCTGCCGCCGCCCCGGCTGGATTTATATAGGTTACAAGGAACTGGGCATCAATGGAGAAAACCGGGGTGGGTAAGATGTCAAGATTAGCCACCATTTCCCGCAGAGATTTTTCCCGGGCACCGATGGTCTTGGCCATGACGTTGAGGGCCTGGGAAAATTCCCCCAGCTCACGAACCTGCTGGCCCACCTCTTCCTCACTGCTAAAATCACCTGCCTTGATCTTGTTAGCCCGCCTGGTCAACTGCTGCATGGGCTTACTTAAGCTTCCTGCGACATAGAGACCAAAGAGAACACTCAAACACCAAGCGACCAAACCAACCAATATCCCCTGGCGACGACTGGCAGCAACAGAGGCCTCCATGGCATCCATGCAAATCACCACCTTGGTAAAACCAATAAGCACGGTATCCATCTTGATTGGTGCCATGACGATAAGCTGTCCCTTGCCATCAGCATCCCTACTAATCTCGCAGGTGCTTCCCTCTCCCCACTCCGCACGGGACCCCGCTAAGTGCTGACCCAATCGACTCATATCAGAAGAAGCAATGGTGGAGCCATAGCGATCAGCAATACTGACTTTTTTTACCTTGGGTCGACTGGCATAATCCTCGGCAAACTGTTGCAGAGTGGCATAGTCCTCGGTAAGCAGATAATCAGCAGAGATAAGAGCGCTGTTCATAGTCATGGCCTGACCATACTCATCTAAACCCAGCAGGGCCTGCTCGGCTAAACGATTGGTCAAGAGATAGACCAAAATTAGCGACAGAACCAGAGTAATAAGAGTCAAATAGATGATAAAGTGACTACGTAGCTTTAGGGCAATCATATTCGTCCTACTCCTCTTTTAATTACCAGTGGGCACCGGGAAATACCGTACGAAAACCATCATAGTCATGATCCATACACGTCTCTATCCCCTTAATCTTCAACTTTTGCAGAATATCCTTGCCTTGGGGGGTGCTATTATTGATGCCGGTCAACACTTCAATGATCTGGGCAATCAACTCCTGATCGGTGCCAGGATTAACGGCAAAGGGGAACTGAGGAATGACTGTGGAGGTGTGGATGACGGTGAGCTGATCGCGTACCCGGGCAAAACGGTGACTAGCCAGGGCATCAAGACGAATGATACCAGCATCATATTGCCGCCCCACCACGCTGAAAACAATGGAGTCAAGCTTACGCAAAAAGCTCACCTTAACTGCCCCAGGCATGGTGTACCCCAGCACCTCCATACTGTTTGCAAAAAACTGATAGCCGGCATAGGAGCCTTTACCTATGGCCGCAATCTTCTTGCCCTGGAGCTGGGACAGTTCGCTGAGATGGCTATCCTTTCTGACAATAACTCCACCCTGAAAGGAGGGATAGCCACGGGCCACCACCTCATAGCCTGCCTTGGCATGGATCTGCAGATAGCAGGTATTACAGGCCCAGATAAGATCGTAGTCACCGGCAATGGCACGCTGATTAAAGGTGACGGCATTAGGAGTTGTGACAAGGTGAACCGGCCGACCAATGGCCTCCTCCAGCTGCCTGGCAATAGGCAGAAAGAGCTTCATCATCTCCTTGGGACTTTTATAGGGAAAGACCCCAAAACGCAGGGCTTTATCTGCTGCCAGTGAAGAAAATGGCAACAACACCAACGCAACCACCAACAAGATATATGCTATTTTATCTTTTTTCATTCTGTCTCCTGTTTTCAGGTTCAAAAAAATCAACACCAACCAGCGGCTAAACAGCGAACCGCAAGTAAGCGAGCCTGCGAGACTCCGGAATATCATCCTTCTAAATTCGAAATTCCTTGTTTGATATTCTACGGTTCGTTATTCATCCCATCCAGCACCTCCCGCACCGCCAGGGCCATGTCTTTATGCTCCAGTGGTTTCTGGATAAATTTTCTGATACCCAAGGCCAAGGCCTCTTGCTCTGAGAGGTGAAAGGAATAACCAGTACATAAAATAATGGGCAAATCCGCCCTGATCTTCATCACCTCATGGGCCAATTCCATACCGGTCATTTCTGGCATGGTCTGGTCAGTCAGCAACAGGTCAAAATCATGCTGGTCTGCCTTGATCTCAGCCAAGGCCTGCTGGGGCGTGGAACAGGCGGTCACCCTGTAGCCCAACTTTGTCAGAATAATGGTATGCAACTCCAGGATAACAGCCTCATCATCCACCACCAAGAGATGTTCCACCCCATGGGGCACTGCCAGGGCAACGTCGTCCTGCGGGCTATCCTCTGCGCCCGCCATAACCACAGGCAGATGAACAGCCACAGTGGTACCCTTGCCCAAGGCACTATCCACCGTGATAAAACCAGCACAGGCACTCACGATCCCATGCACAACCGCCAACCCAAGCCCACTGCCCTTGTGCAATTCCTTGGTGGTAAAATATGGCTCAAAGATGCGTGCCTTGGTCTGGCTATCCATCCCGGCACCATTATCGTTGACAGAGAGCACCACAAAGTGACCTGGCTCCACATTCCGTATACCTTGCAGCTCGGCAACACCAATCTGCCGTTGGCCCAACTTTACAACTAAACGTCCCTTATCACCTACCATGGCATGAGCGCCATTGGTGCAGAGATTGACAATAATCTGATGCAGATTGGTGGGGTCAGCTAAAATTTGTGGACACGCCTCATCAATCTCGGTGACCATTTCAATGGTGGATGGCAATGATGCCCGTATCATCTCCATGGCCTCCTCCACCACCTGCTGCGGCTTAATCACCTGGTGACGATGGTCAGACTTACGGCTGAAGGTGAGAATCTGGGCAACCAAAGACGCAGCCCGTTTACCACCAATAAGAACCTGCTCAATATCATGCCTCTCCTGGCTCTCTGGGCCAAGTTCATCCCTGACCAGCTCAGCATAGCCGATAATGGCGGTGAGAATATTATTGAAATCATGGGCAATACCACCAGCCAGGGTACCCATGGCCTCCATCTTCCGCGACTGCAGCAGCTCATCCTCCATGCGTTTCTTCTCGGTCACATCATGGATGATGGAAAAGAGCAGCTGCTTGCCATCTCGAATAATGGGACCGCTGAACGCCTCTACATCCGTCACCGTGCCATCAACCAAGCGATGCCTAAAGTTAAAATGGCTGCGCTCTTCATTTTTGGCACGCTCCACCTCTATTGCTATTTCTTCTTTTGAGAGCGTATTTATATCGCCAATATTCATTGTCAGCAGCTCAGCATGGCTGTAACCGTAATAACCACTGGCGGCAGGGTTGGCGTCAATAATCCTGCCGGTCACAGGGTCAATGACATACATAATGGTATGGGTATTGGTAAACATGCTACGATAGCGATCTTCACTGGCCTCAAGGGCTGCTGTACGCTGGGCCACCCGCTCCTCCAACTCCTCATTGAGATGCTCAACCAACTGCACATCCATAAGCCGGGTAAAGAGAGGGGTATAGCCAAAATAGAGGATAAGCAAGGAGCTGATCAACACTGCCACAGCAAGGAGCACTATGAGGAGGATATCTCGTCTCAAGGCCGCTGATTGCTCAGAGATATCCAGAGCCACAAAAATCTGGGCCACAGGGCGGCCCTGGTAATCAGCCAAAGCCCTAGCCTTAACAAAGACATACTGCCGCTCATCTATGGAGACACGCTGCCAATCACGCCCCCAGTCAACCTTATCCTTGCTGGCGCGGAAGAACTCTTCATCCAGGGTGTGGATGGCATAATCATTCGCCATGATGGCTGGTTTTTTCTCCTTTTTGACAATACTTAACCGATCAGCATCAACAACAATGGCCGCGAGCAGATTCGTATTTTCCAGCAAGGCATCAAGAATAAATGTATACCGCACCCCAAACTGGACAACACCAAGGTGTCGTTGCTCGTACAACACTGGCTGGACAATGCTTAAATGCAGACCACCGGGAGACACCGTATAGCTTGATATTTGCCGCATGGATCTGTTAGCTTCTACAACATCTGGCCGCATTGGCGTGACATCAAAACCAAATTTCTTGGGGTTATGCACCAACAGAAAAGCCTCGTTATCAGGTAGCACCCAGCTAAAAGTAGCAAAACCAGAATTTTCGTTTTGAAAGAGTTGTAAAAATGGCGTGCATAAACGCAGCAGAGTAGCCCTGTCCTGCTCCTCAAAAGATCGAAGAACCTTCTCCTTAGTTTTCGCAGTACGGTAATCAAGAAGCCCTTTAATTCGCCGGCGATAACTATTACCAAGCTGATCCTCAAGGCTTTCTATAAAAATTCTGGTGTCGCGAACCTGGGTATTGATGGAACGTTCCAGCCCCTGTTGACTCTTGCTGACAAAAAAGAGAACAAAGGCTATGGCACTGACGCCCAGGAGCAACATGAGGGCAGCTATAACGGTCCATTTACTCTTCATAATACTCCTTAAAACAGATCATAATTGCCACCGTACCCCCATATACAACCAGGGATCTCTAGTTAATGGGATGGTGGGCACAGCGTTGCTGGCCCGGCCAATCTCGGGCCGATCAATAGCTGTAGCAAAAATATTATCTGCCTTGAGCTCAAAGGTGAATCCGGCCAGGTGGGCAGGCTGATAATTAAGTCCCATATTGACCAGCACATAGGAATCAGCAGCCCCCCAGTCACTGAGATATTTGCCTGACAATGTTGACTCCAAGCCCTCTTGCCAACGCCACCTCAAGGCACCAGTGAGCATGTGCTCATAGGTAAACTCCAGGGCTTCTCCACTCTGACGATTTTTACCCTTACTATAGCTGTAGCCAGCAAAACCGGAGAGATCATCAAAGAGCTGAAATTTACTGCTCACCTCCACCCCTCGAAAACAAACCTTACCAATATTCTGGTTTTGGTAAATACCACCGCCAATGGGAACCCGGGTAATCTTATCATCTATCTGTAGCTGGAAAAAGTCCACACTGAGATACACCTCGGACACCAGCGTTGAAACAATAAAATCCCATGAGGAAGATTCCTCCGGACGCAGAGCCGGGTTACCAAGGACATGGAGGCTTGCCACCCCCTTCTCAAAATAGGTAGGAACCCGGAAAGACTCACCATAGAGCAATTTAACATAGGTGTCCTCCTGCGGGCTGTACACCACTCCACCTCGGGAGGAAAAATTTTCATTGACCTGCTTTTCTCCCACTGCCGGAGAATAATAGGAAGAGTTGGTGTAGCGCCCACCATAGACCAGATCAAGCCCATGGGAGAGATCACTGCTACCGTTCAGATAGAGGGAATACTCCTTGGTCTCTTCATTATACAAACCCACATCATAGCTATCACTATTGCTCTTATAACGCCGACCATTGCTGATGTTATAATTACTGCCCACGGTATAGCGGTGGGTGCGCCAGTTACCTACCATTTCAAGATCGGTTGACCAAAGCCTGCCGCTATAATCCCAGTAATAGGGGGCCGGGGTAGTGGTAAAGGCGGGAAAATAATCCTTGCTGAGCTGCCAGTCATAAATATTGCTACGCAGACGCAGAGTAGTGGCAGCTGAAAATTGCTGCTGAAAATCAATATTCGCCACCACAGCCTGTTCATGATTATCCTGCCCATAGTTAAAATTGCGAGTCCGGTAGGTAGGCAGTTGACGATCAAAAAACTGTAGATGCAGGGCTAAACTACGATAATCAGCCTTCATAACTACCGTGCCCAGCTGTTTATCCTGGCTAAAATCAAGCCCATGGCCAGCCTCGTCGTGGATGGTCATGGGCTCGCCACCCGTCTTGGTAACATCATTGAAGAGGCGTAGTTGCCAACCATGTTCATCTTCAGGGCTGAGCAGGGCAACCTGGCCATGCCATGTTTCATGACTGCCTACCCGCATCACCATCTCAGCGTGCCTTTCATCAGTAATCTTCTTTTTTGAGATAACATTGATCACAGCACTAATGGTGTTGGAACCGTAGAGCACAGAATTAGCCCCCTTGACAATCTCTACCCTCTCTATGGCAGCCAAAGGAATAAGACTAAAATCAAAACTGCCGTGGTACGGACTGTAGAGGGGGATACCATCAAAAAGCAGCAGGGTGTTGGTGTTATAATTGACCAGGGTATTGCCACGGATGGTGGTGGTGGTGAAAACATTTCCTTCACCATTGATCGAGGAAAGGCCGGTAACATATTCGAGACACTCTTCCAGGGTATTAAAATTGAGGAGACGGATATCTTCTGCGGTCAACACATCTACTGCTGCCGGGGTGCGCAAGAAACTTTCCTGCTGTTTACTGGTGGTGACAATCTCTAGCTCCATCAGCTCGGCAAAACTCATATCAAAGACGTGGTCAATATCACCATTACCTCCGGCCAGGCATGGAGAAACGAAGCCACTAACCACAACCAGCAGCACAATGAAATAAAATAATCCCCGTAACGCAGAAGACATCCTGATTAACACCACTCCAAGAGTATAGAGACACAAGATAGATAGCCACATGTGCATAGGCACACCTCTAAACAGTATAGGTTGAGAGATGGCTAAAACCCAAGAAAAAAAATAGCTATTTAAACAAGCCTGGAAAACAGCCATATCCAGTGAATAATGGTGAAAAAATGGCAAGTTGTTAAAGGCTTTATGCTATAGTGTCTTAGTATTCTGATTCCAAACCTATTACTCCCTTGAACTGAGCGTTATGAGCACTCCCGATACCCTGCATTTTTTTTCAAAAACCATGGCCCAGGCAGAATCGTTTAATGTCCAAACCACTGCATTTGCAGAAGGCCAGGGAATAGTGCTCTTTGCCAGCGAGGTACGCCAAGGTAAAAAGCTCCACCTCCTGCGCCAGTGCCTGCAAGAACTCAGTGAAAATAATGGCCATACCAACCCCGTTTTAGCGGACTCAGCAGCCCAAAACGCAACAGTCCACTGCCAGGTAACAGCTGAGGAGAAGGCGCAACTCTTTGCCTTCTTAAACAAATAATTATGACACAACAGATACCTCCCATCATATCCATCAGCAGCGGGAAAGGCGGCGTTGGCAAAACCACCTTTTCGGTGAATCTCGCCACTGCCCTGTCTGACCGCGGCCAAAAAATTCTGCTCATTGATGGAGATCTCGGTCTTGGCAATGTTGACGTGCTGCTGGGCCTGCAAGTCAGCCATACCCTACAAGAAACAGTGGAAGAGGGACGCGACCCACAGGATTTACTGGTGGAGGTTGATCCTAGGTTCTTTGTCCTCCCTGCCAGTTCAGGAGTACCGGAAATGGCAGCACTAAGCCAAGAGGAACAGGCCTTCCTTACCGCAGTGCTTGGAGATATCATCGGTAATTTTGATCTGGTGCTCATTGACACCGCAGCGGGCATTGGTGATGCCGTACTCTGGTTTAATCAATGGGCAACGGAGAACATTATCATCCTCACCCCAGACCCCACCTCCCTCACCGATGCCTATGCCCTGATGAAAGTTATGGCCAATCACTATGACAAAAAGAAGTTTCAACTGGTTGTAAACAATGTTAAAAGTAAAAAAGAGGCCTTGGAAACCTTCACCATCCTGGCAGCGGTGATGGAAAAATTTATCGAGGTAAAACCAAGCTATCTCGGCCCAATCCCCCAAGATAGCAATGTAGTGAAAGCCATCCGCAGCCAACGCCCATTCCTTGTAACGACCCCCAACTGCCGGGCCGGCAAGGCTGTAAGAACACTAGCTGAACAGATAGAAAAATCATGCAAATAATTGGAATATTTCTCGTATCTTTGGCCAAACTGGTTGATTTTATCCTCAACGCTTACATGATCATCCTGGTGGGCAGAGCCCTTATCTCTTGGGTGAATCCTGACCCATATAACCCCATTGTTAAATTCCTCAATTCGGTTACAGAACCAGTACTCTACCGGGTCCGCAAGGCCTTACCCTTTACCTATAGTAGCGGCATAGATTTCTCGCCTATGCTGGTCATGCTCGCCATTATTTTTCTCCAGAGTTTTCTGGTGCAAACCATGTACGTTATTGCCTCATCATTTCAATAGGGAGTGAACCATGCTCACAGCTGAAAATATCCAGACCCAACAATTTCATGTCCGTTTTCGTGGTTTCGACGTTGATGAAGTCGATGCCTTCCTGGAAAAGGTGGCAGAACACTACACCCTTCTGGCAGAAGAAAATAAAAGAATGGAGGCAGAACTGGAGGCGATGCAAGGTCAACAGGCCGCCAATCAATCCCAGGAAGACACCTTCAAAAATGCCATCATCTCGGCGCAAACCATTGCTGATGAGATGAAAAAGAAGGCAACTGAAGAGGCTGACGTTGCCATTTCTTCAGCACGGGAGCAGGCAACGGCCATTGTTGACGAAGCTAACAGCAAGGTGGCACACCTAGAAGAGCAGATCACCGCCTTGCAGGGGGAAAAAGCGAGAATAAAAGATGAGCTCCGTGACTTCCTGACCAGCCAGATTGACAATCTTGAGAACGAGATCTCCACGGCCAGTATGACCTCTGCACCCATCCATGAACCAGGCCAAGACCCCCAAGCAGAGCCAGGGCTAGAGCTAGAACCTGCCAAGGAACAGCAAGACGAAGTTCCAGAATTTGAAGCCCGTGACGATGACCTGACTGACCTGTATGAAAAAATTGAGCTGCCAGATGACCTGGCAGGGGACCTCAATCTGGAGAATGTGGAAAACCCCATGGAGCAGTCTTCTGCGGACACGCAGGAGAGTACCCCTGCCCCGGAAGAGCTTTCAGACCTTTCCTTTGCCACCAACCTGCTGGGGGATGATCAGCTGCCAGACCCGGCCAGCATTCCTGATCTTGATGACGACATGCTCTTCACCCTGGAAGACCCATTAGATCCACCAGAAGAACCTGCCGTGGTAATTGAACCGCTAAAAAAAACTGAAGAGTAGAATGGAATATTTGGGCACTGACAGGAATGGGCAGTGCCTGCTCAACATCTATGTCCAACCAAAAGCCTCAAAAAACAAAATCGTTGGTCTCCATGGCGAGGAACTCAAGGTGGCTACCACTGCGCCACCAGTAGATGGCAAGGCAAACAAAGCCATCATCGCCTTCTTGGCCAAATTCTTTGGCCTATCCAAAAGCACCATTACCCTGATTCGCGGCCAACATAGCCGCCATAAGCAGCTGAGCCTTGCAGGTATTACTGCCGACGAGGCACGAGAAATGATCGAGAATCCCTAGGAAAGCGGAGACAGAGACTCCGAATGGGCCAAGATGGGGTAAGCTGGACAGTTACTTTTCTTTCATGGCATGCAGCAATTTCAACCTGTACTCAGCCACAAAACCAGGATTCTCTGGCCGAATACTCTTCCGCCCCAAGGTCACCTCAAAGAGGGCATCCTTCAGCACCACCTCCTGCCGACGAATAGTACGAACAAGAAAAAAATCTATTTTGACAGAAATCTTCTCTAGTTTGGTATCTCTGTTCTGTTCGACGTAATAACCCTGATCATTGCGTTGAAAATAAACCTGCTCACCCTCATAGCGACGATACGAGGAGAGATCCAAATCAATGCTGGAAATCATGTCTGCCAGGTTAACTCCTCCAATGCCGGGTTTCTTGGCCAACTCCTCCCGGAACCACTCATCTATAAAGGGTAAGACCACCTTCTTGATAAAGGTCGTCTCAACGATTTCCACCGGTACGCCAAAAAGCTTAACGATAATACGCCCCAAAGAATGATTCGGGAAACGCTGCTGGGCAACAATCGCTTTTTTAAGCTGATCCGCCGAAATTATTGATGCTTCAATGAGTGCTTCGCCAAGTAACATTTTTTTCTAGGTGCCAGGGGGCGGGGGTTCAGGAAAATCACCACCATGTTTAATCATTTCAGAGATAACTATCCATCAGCGTGTGCTCAAAAAACACACAAGATATCTATTCAAATACATTATGTATTTTACATTAGCATTGACTGAAACGCCAACTCTTTATTGATAGCCCTCCTTGCTGTTGAGATTTCCTGGCCTTTCGTTTATGGTTCAGGGGAGCTAAACACTTCCCCTTACCACGGTAAATAAACAACTCTCATCCATGAAAATTGGTATCCTGTCAGACACCCATCTTAATGCCCCTTCAGAGCTGTTCTTACAACAGATACAGCTCTGCTTTGCCCATTGCCCGGTTATTCTCCATGCCGGAGACCTCACCGACATTTCAATTCTGCAGGCCTTTGCAGGCAAAGAGGTACATGGTGTCCATGGTAATATGTGCCACCCCTCCTCTTACCAGACTCTGCCCCAGGAAGCAGTGATCGAAATTGATGGTTATCGCTTTGGCCTGACCCATGGTCGTGAATATCGTACCAACGTGGAGGAGAACCTTCTCAACCATTTTGAAGAAGTGGACTGCATTGTCTCTGGCCATACCCATCGTCCTGTCTGCCACCGCCTCTTTGACACCCTCTTTGTTAACCCAGGCAGCTTCACCGGCACTGGACGTTATGGCACCCCCGGAACCTTTGCCATCCTTGAAACCAAGGGTGGTCTTAGTGCTAAGATATATGAGGTTCCTCGGCACTTCTGAATAACAAAAGATTAACCCCCTGTTCATCTTCTAAAAAAATAAACATGGCCACAAAAAAGAAAAGCAAACCTAAAATAACTCCCATGATGCGCCAATATCTAGAGATTAAGGAACAGCATGCTGATGCCATACTCTTTTACCGGCTAGGTGATTTCTATGAGATGTTCTTTGATGATGCCATCACCGCCTCAAAGGTCTTAGGCATCACCCTTACCTCGCGCAACAGCAAGGATGATGAAAACAGGGTGCCACTTTGCGGTGTACCTCACCATGCAGGGGCCTCCTATTTGGCCAAATTGGTTAATAATGGCTATCGAGTGGCCGTCTGCGAACAGGTTGAAGACCCGAAGACCGCCAAAGGCGTGGTTAAGCGTGAGGTGGTACGAGTGGTGAGCCCCGGTGTGGTCACCGAAGATGCTGTACTGGACGACAAAAGCAACCGTTACCTGGCTGCCATTGCCTTCAACCATACATGGGGCGTCAGCCTGCTTGACATCTCCACCGGTGAATTCCTGGTCAGCGAGGCAGAGGATTTGGCTGAGGTTATAGAAGAGCTTGGCCGTCTGGCCCCGGCAGAGCTATTACTGCCCGAGAAGCTACAGGATGACCCTACCCTCACCGAAGCCTTGGAGGTCATGCCCACCCTCTGCCTCACCCCCCGACCCCACGCCCTCTTTCACCCAGAAACAGCCAGAGAGACCCTGCTGGAACATTTTCAAACCACCAACCTGGCTGGTTTTGGGTGTGAGCAGTTTAAGGCCGGCATTGCGGCAGCAGGAGGCCTTCTCAACTATATCCAAGAAAGCCAAAAGGCAAGCCTGAACCATATTGAACGCCTCACCCTTATTGAACGCGAAGCCATCCTCATGCTGGATGAATCCTCACGCCGCAACCTTGAGCTGACCCAAACCATTATCGGTGGCAAACGCGAGGGTTCCTTGCTTGCCAACCTTGACCTGACCCAGACCCCCATGGGGGCACGGCTGTTAAAAAAGAACCTGCTCTTTCCCTTACGTGACGCCATACGCATTAATGCTCGCCTGGACACAGTGGCCTTCTTCCATGGAGGTGGCCCTGTGCAGGCCGATCTCATGGGCCTGCAACACCAAGCCACGGGTACGGCTATCCGCGAAGAACTGCGCGAATTACTGGACGGGGTCTATGACCTGGAACGGCTCAACAGCCGTGTGGTGTTGGGGTCTGCCAATGCCCGAGACCTTACCGCCCTTAAACACTCCCTCACTACCTTACCGCGCTTACAAGAACTCTGCGCTAACAGCCAAGGCATATTGCATGATGAGGCAGTCAAACTCGACACCGTAACAGACATGCAAACCTTACTAGATGAGGCCATTCGCGACGATTCACCTGTTGGATTACGCGAAGGCAAGCTTATTAAGCAAGGATTCCACAGTGAGCTGGATGAACTCCTCCATATCCTTAGAGATGGCAAAGGCCTCATCCTCGGCCTGGAGAGTCAAGAGCGCGAACGCACCGGCATTGCCAAACTGAAGATTGGCTTCAACAAAGTGTTTGGTTACTTCCTTGAGGTGAGCCGCGCCCAACAGGACAAGGTACCGGAACACTACATCCGCAAACAGACCCTGGCTAATGCCGAGCGTTTTATCACGCCGGAACTTAAAGAGTTTGAGGCCAAGGTCTTAGGGGCAGAGGAAAAACGACTGGAACTGGAATACCAACTCTTCAGTGAGATCCGCAACCAAATAGCTGCTGCCTCTTCTCGCATCCTGGCAGCAGCTGCCTTTGTTGCCACAACAGACTTTTACACAGCCATGGCCGAGGCAGCCCGACGCTATCATTTCACCCGGCCCCAGGTTGACACCAGTGATGAAATCATCATCAAGGAAGGACGTCACCCGGTTATTGAACGCTCTCTGGCCAGTGGTCGCTTTGTGCCCAACGATATCCACCTGGATCAGAGCAGGCAAGAGGTGCTCATTATTACCGGCCCCAACATGGCCGGCAAATCAACGGTGCTGCGCCAGACAGCACTCATCACCCTCATGGCGCAGATGGGTTCCTTTGTGCCGGCCCAGGAAGCCAGAATCGGCGTGGTGGATCGTATTTTCACCAGGGTAGGAGCCATGGATGATCTGCGCCGCGGCCAATCCACCTTTATGGTGGAGATGAATGAGACAGCAAATATCCTCAACAATGCCACGGCACATAGTCTAGTCATCCTTGACGAGATAGGTCGTGGCACCTCTACCTTTGACGGCCTGTCCATTGCCTGGGCTGTCACCGAAGAGTTAGTCAACCTGCAAGGCAAGGGCTGCAAAACCATCTTTGCCACCCATTATCATGAGCTTACCGAGATTGCTTTAACCCATAAACGAGTAAAAAATTTCCATATTGGTGTACGTGAATGGGATGACACCATCATCTTCCTGCATAAATTACTGGCCGGCGGCACCAGCCGCAGTTATGGTATCCAGGTAGCTGCCTTGGCTGGTGTGCCAAAAAATGTAGTCAAGCGTGCCAAAGAGATCCTCCACAATATTGAATCAGGAGAACTAAACGCCCAGGGCACACCGGTTATTGCCCCTGGCCCTCCAGCCAAGAAAGGAGAGCCAAACCAACTTACCCTCTTTCCCAAGGCACCAGACAGCTTTAAAGAAAAGGTGGCAGGGTTATCCTTGGACAGTATAAGCCCCTTGGAGGCTTTGAATTTGCTGTATGAGCTGAAGAGCGAAGCGGAAGATAGCTAACAGATGAACATCGAACATCGAACATTGAACACTGAACATCCAATGCGGAAGACGCTGCGCTGGCACGATTCAACAAAACAATTACCTTATTTAAAATTCGATGTTCGATGTTCGATGTTCAATATTCAAATCTTTTCCTTTTTTATACTGTGCCTTACCCTCTTCATCCTTCAACCCTCAGCCATCTGCCTGGCAGCCACCAATGCACCCGACATCACCAGCAAACGCTACTCCCAGGCGGCAGCCCATTACCACACCATTGTTGGCTTTAAGAGTAAATCTCCCAGCCGCAGCGACTGGCTCTACTCTGCCTCGCTGTTTAAAAAGGCATATGACTCAAATCCAGAGCACACCACCGTTGCCCCCAAGGCCTTGTACATGTTGGGCAAGGTGTATAATAAGTCCTACCAGCAGCATAAGCAGCGCCAGGATCTAAAAAAATCAGCTGACTTTTATGAAGATCTTATCTTCCACTTCCCCAACCATGAACTGGCAGAAAGCGGTATGGCCTCCCTGGGGCGTTTGGTTTTAAAGAATAAGGAAGGTATACTAAATAAAGAACGACTGCTAGCCAAGGCCCTGACCAGCTATGGTACTGAGCCAGAGGCAAAAAACACCGCTGGTTTTCTCCTGCAGCGCCTTAAAGAACATGCCAAAGAGCGGGCGGGCCAGGAAACCGCCGCACCGATCACACTCCTACCTACCCCCAGTTCCGCCTATGTTACTGGCCCCATACGTTTCTGGTCCAGTGACAACTATACCCGTGTGGTCATTGAGACCTCTGCTCCTGTGCGCTTTAAAGATCATATCCTTGACGCCCAAGACAATACGCCACGCCGCCTCTATGTTGACCTGTCGGACACTCGCATCCCCCGCACCTTTCAAAACCCAGTCATCATCCAGGACGGGCTGCTCAAACGTTCTCGTGCCGCCCAATTTAACCCATCCACCACCCGGGTTGTCCTTGATATGGAATCTGTTGGACGCTACAAGGTTTTCAGCCTCTTGGAGCCATTCCGCGTGGTTATTGATGTGCACGGCAAAGAGGTGAAGCAACTGGTGCCTCGCCAGCGCAAATCGCGCCCAAACAAGACAGGACGCCATTACACCCTGGCGGAACAGCTTGGGCTTGGTGTCAAGACTGTGATCATTGATGCTGGGCATGGCGGCAAGGATCCTGGCGCCATCGGCATCAGCGGTCTACAGGAAAAAGATGTTGTCCTACGTGTCGCCCGCAAGGTACGTGATGAATTACGCCGTAAAGGCTACAAGGTGATCCTCACCCGTGACAGTGACAAATTTATCCCCCTAGAGGAACGCACCGCCATTGCCAACACCAAGGGTGGCGACCTCTTTGTCTCCATCCATGCCAACTCAGCCCCCAACCGTCGAGCCAATGGCGTGGAAACCTATTACCTGAGCCTGGCCACGACCCCAGAGGAACGTGCCGCTGCTGCCCTTGAAAACGCCGTCTCCTCCATGCAGCTCTCTGCTCTGCAGGATATCCTCTCTGACCTGATGAAAAACTCAAAGATCAATGAGTCGAAAAAAATGGCTGGGGTGATGCAGCGTACCATGGTAAATGACCTGCGCCAGAGCTACCCTTCCACCCGTAACCTAGGCGTCAAAAAAGCGCCCTTCATCGTCCTTATTGGTGCCAGCATGCCCTCGGTTCTCACTGAGATTGGCTTTGTCAGCAACAAAACCGAAGAAAAGCGACTGCGCAGTAATAGCTACCTCACCTCTCTGGCCCATAGCATTGCCCAAGGTGTTGATGCCTACAGCCGCACCCTTCGCTAAGACAAGATACTTACCCTAATCCCCCTCATCAATGCTATCATTCTCCCCTATTGATCTGTGGGTTCTCGCCCTCTACCTAAGCGCCCTTATCATCCTCTCCATCCTCTACCGGGCCAAAAAATTTGTCCAAATGTTCGGGGAGGATAAACGACCAGCCTGGTTGCTGCTTTCCTCATCCCTGCTGATGATTGAGTGGAGTCCCATGCGAGACATGATGAGTATGGGCATTATTCTGGAAAACGGTTATTCAGGCCTATGGATCCTCAAGGATCGCTTCTGGCTGGCCGGGGTGCCTGCCATCCTCTTTGCCCCTATGTGGGCCAGGTTGCATTTTCAAACCGATAACGAGCTGATCCGTCTGCGTTATTCCGGCAACAGCGGCAGATATCTCCATATCTTTCGAGCCCTATTTCTGGCTCTCTTTGTCATCCCATTTTTTGGGGCCTTTATTGTCCTGGCCTTGCGTAAATTACTGGCCGTTTCCCTGCCTGAACTACCCCTTTCTCCGGAACTACTGCTCTCTGGCTGCCTGTTCCTGCTGATCTTTAAAAATTCATTTCATCAAAAAATTCGTACTGATTGCTTTCATGCCGCCATCTGCATCAGCGCCCCGGCCATTGTCTGTTACTTTTTGTTAAAAGGCCATGGTGGGACCGCAGAGGTCTATGAAACCCTGCCAGCATTAATGGCTGACAAGATCGCCCTGGTGCCCACCTTTCAGAAAGATGATGGGGGTACCGCCCTTAGCAATTTCCTGGTTTTTATTATGATCCAATGGTGGTCGGTCTATATTATTGATAACTCTGACCATTGCGCCCAGCGCCATTTCCAGGCCAAGAATCAATTCGAATCCTTTCGCAACCTGTTCCTGCCCATCCTCATAACCAGTTTCATGTTTTTATTGGTGAGCATTACCTGGGACTGCGCCCTGCTGGAGTATTACCAGGCCAGGCCAGCAGATATTGATCACGAGGCCTTTTATCTACACGTTGCCCTGAAATATCTACCCGATGGCTTCAGGGCCTTTGTCCTTATCGCGGTGCTGGTAAGTTTTATCACCACCCTGGAGAGCATCATTAATTGGGGTGGGGGGCTGCTTACCGTTGATATCTGCCAGACATATCTCTATAAAAATGGCAGCGACTGCCATTACCGCTGGCTCTCATTTGCGGCCATGCTGATTGTGGCCACCATCTCCCTGGTCTTTGCCTTTCAGCATGACAGGATTATCAGCCTGCAAAAATTCATCTTTTCCATCAGTGCCGGGGTGGCTCCTGTTTTCCTACTCCGTTGGTTCTGGTGGCGGATTAACGCCTGGACCCAGATCAGTGCCATGCTCAGCTCCCTGGTTTATACCCTCATCTTTGACGGCTTATATCAAAATCACCTTGGTTTCCATGGCCAGATTGATCTTTTATGCAACCACCTTAGCCTTTCCTATTATCCCCTGAAGCTGATTATTTTAACGGTGTTGGTTGTCTCCACCTGGCTCATGGTCATGGCTTGCACCCAGCCGGACAGGGCAGAGCATCTTGCCTTGTTTGTCCGAAAAACAGGCACAGGTGGTATTTGGCCACCAGGTATGGCCAAAGAAGAGTATCAGCTGAAAAGAAGGGTGTTTCTCTGTCTGGTCTTTGCCGCGACCTATATCTTGCCCTACTTCTTCATCTGGCAATTCAAGTTTGGCGATAATTTCCTTGCCCTGGCCTTACTGTTGGTATTTGTTGGCCTGTTACTCTATGTCTATCGAGCCATGGGTCAATTACTATCTACTCGCTAGAGCTGTCCACCATCCATAAATTAACTGCGATAGCGACTGAGGGTGTTTTCCGTGACCTGCATCAGTAATGCCAGTTCCTTCTGGGTGGGACGTCTGGGCATATCCCTGTCCTCATTTTCCTGGACCACGATGTTGGCGTAGGCCGCAAATAAATGACGGACATAGGCCTTTTTGATATTGGCTAGGGGTTTTTGGGCCAGCAACTCCTTCAACCCTGCTCGGCTGGTCGGAACCTGAAGATATTCGGCCAGTTTATTATCAAACAGCTCTGGCTCAGGGCGGTTTGCTGGCCTACTATCAGGCCCGGAACCACCTTTCTGCTGCAATTGCCTGAACTCACCGTCACCAATAACAAGCCAGCGCCGCAGGAAATTATTCAATTCTCGGACATTTGAATCTGCCCAGGGGAAGCGGGCAATGAGCTCGCCATACTGGCTGCCAAGTTTTTGCTGGTACTGCTGGATGTCTGCCGGTGATACCGTTACCCTTTGCTGCTGGCGAAAGGTCGTAGTCCAGGTGTAACGTTCGAGGAGGATGAAGGCAATCTTGAGGATGGTTCCGGCCTGCATCTCCTCCAGCTCCTGGAGGGCCGGGGCATGGGCATCCAGTTGGCCAATCCGACTTTTCAAATCAACCCGAACCCGCTGGGGATCGGCCAGCAGCTCTGGCTGACCAGCGGCAATTATGCGGACCGTGGCATAACGATTCTCAGCCGCACCCAAGGGCCGGTACTCGCCGTTTTCCAGGAAGCGGAGCAGTTTAGCCTGAATCCTGGGGCTCATCTCTGGCAGTTCATCGAGAAACAGGGTGCCGCCATCCACCCGTTCCAAAAAACCGAGATGTTCTTCGTAGGCCTGGTTATGGGAGCCCTTCAGATAACCAAACATCTCACTCTCCAGCAACTGATCAGATAACCCGGCACAGTTAATGGCCAGAAATGGCTGATCCCGACGGGTGCTGAATTCATGAATCACCCAGGCCAGAGCCTCCTTGCCGGTGCCGGAATCGCCACTGAGCAGAACATGGTAATCCGTGGCCGCAATGAGGTTGACCCGCTCCCGCAGCAGATCAATACCGTTTTGTTGCTCTTGCTCGCAGGAGTAACTACCGCCGGCCATATCTGGTTCACCAAGACTGAAATAACGCAGGCCCCTGGCATATTCCCCCTCCTTGCTGTTACCGGGGCCAGGCTGGCCTAAGATGAGCTGGCGAATAATCTCCCCCAGCAACTCAAGGCGGGCAATAATGGCCAGTATCAAGCGGTACTGAATCCAGATCCGTTCCAGACTAAATTTCTGGGGACCGGAGATAGTCTCTCGCTGGCCAGTTAAATACTCCTCAATCTCATGGCATGACTCATTGCTCAGCTCCCGGCCCTGGAGGGGGTTATGGCGAAAAATAATGTCGTGCTTTTTACACCACAACTCAAGGTGGGAAAAACAGTCATAGCTGAGCATGGTGATCTGCCCAGGCCGATTATCGCAACTCTCCAGCTGGAGGGCGGCCAGTTCCAACTGCTCTGGCGGCAGATATTGCACAGCTATAAGCAGTTCATCCTGGGCCCCACAGTTGGCCAACAGCACCGCAAAGCGCTGGGGAAAAGAGGTGACCCTGATATGCTCAACCAATGCTAACTCCGGCTGGCCCTGCTCCTGAAAATAAAGCATGGCCCCGGAGATTGACGATTCCCGGGAATCCACCAGGACATGAAGTTTGTTGCTGCAATAATTCATAGATAACCCTGCCGCCTTTGTATTTTTTTGCACTATGCACACCAGTTGTTTGCTATCAAGGCGGAACTATAGTCAAAATCACGAATAACACCACGAAAAAATACCACAAATCAATATTCCCCATTATGACCATTTCCCGGCATAGGTGGCGGTTTGTCCCGCCGACGCTATTTCAAGGGGTTAGGTGGCAAGGAGATTTTTTTATCAGGATGGCATAGTTTCTGCTTTTTAGGTGTGAGGAAATGTGTTGTTCAGCGTTGGCCCCTAGAAGGCTGATATTGACGTGCTCACTGTTACGGGCTATTGCTCTGAACAGTTGGCCCCGAATAAGAAAAGGAGAAAGAAAAAAGTGAATATTCTAAAGACTATTACATTAAGCACCTGTTTATCCGTCTGCGCTCTGACTGTAGCGCCTGTATGTGAGGCGGCCTCGGTTGATTTAACGGGTCGTGATTGGGTGATTTCATGGAGTGGCAGTGAGAGTCCAGATGGCTCGATATTACGCTTCGAAAGCCAGGAACTTAATGAAATCGGCACCCTGTTTGACATAACAGGAACCTGGCAATTCCCTGACCTTGAAATATGGAATTTTACGGGAACATTTCTGATAAATAACGGTAGGCTTAACTTTAAACACAACGAGAACACCAGGCAGAGTTGGAATGTTAATGACACCTTTTATGGAGGCGTGACGGACACCGCAATCACAGGGGGCACATACTCAGGCATGAGTGGCGGTGTTCAGGGTCACTGGAATGCCAATAGCACACCTACCCCCATCCCCGGTGCCGTTTATCTCTTGGGCTCAGGCCTGATGGGACTGGTGGCCATGCGCCGTAAAAAACAAATCCACCCTTAGTCATAAGGCATTACAGACAACGGCGATTCCTTCCTGGAATCGCCGTTATTTTAACAATCTTCTTCAGAGTTATACCATTATGAAATTACGAGTTGCCATTTTCACCCTTGCCTGCCTGTTGGCCAGCACCACCATTTCCTTTGCCTTCAGTTTCAGCGACCTGGGCAAGATAGTTGATACGGTCAGCGGGGCCATTGGCTCCAGCGATGTTCAAAATGCCCAGCAGTCGGCAAAAGAGGTTCAGGGCCAGATCGAGCGTTTTCAAGGTCAGCCCAAAGCGGTTACTAAGACCGCAACGCCAGCAACCAAAAGAAACAAGAGGCCAGCCGTGGCAACAAATCAACCTTTCAGCACCGGCCAGGTGTGGGCCGGGGCCTATTATGATACCTATGCCAAATCACCAATCAAGGCCAAGCTAAAGATTATCAAGATTGACCGCATTAATATTGGTGACAAGCTTCACACCAATATTACCGCCATTATGGATCATGAAATAATTCACGGCCCCTACGGTGGTAATACCTGGGCCTATGAGATTTATGGCAGCTATGACAACCAAAAAGGCACAATAGCCCTGAATACCTTCACCAAATGGCTCAAGCAGTATAAATGGCGAGTTCGAAACTATAACGGCAAGGTAGCCAGCGATGGCCGTAGTATTAACGGCAAAACCAATTACACTATAGAATTTAAGCTGGCCGCGTCAGGAACAGAACTGGCCTTTGAGCGAGAACTGAAGGCGCAAGAGGCAGCGGCAGCCGCAGCCAAGGTTGTGGCGAAAGAGAAGCAACAGCAGCAGGTTACCCGCCAAAACCAGCAAGAGAAGAAACGCCAGCAGCAACTTGTCATCCAGAAACAAAATGAAGAAAAGACCAGGGTTGAGGTGGCAGAAAAACGCCAGCAACAACTGGCTATTGAACAGCAGCAGAAAGAAAAAGCGGCAACAGCCAAGGCCAAGGCCGAAAAAAAACGCCAGCAACAACTAGCCGTAGCAAAGAAAAAGGAGGAGGCCAAACAGCAGCAAAAAATAGCGTCAATCAAAAAACGGGAAAGGGAAAAGCTGGTGCTGTTTAACACCATAGCCATGGCAAACTCCTCCATAGCACCAGAAAAATTCCGCCGAGCCATCGAAAAGGTGGGCGGTACATTTATGATGCGTGAGCCTGAGCAGGCCTCTGAAACAGAGACACAATTTACTGAAATTTACGACACCAGCGCCATTGGCTTAGGAGCCGCCATGGGTGTGGCGCAATATGTCGTACAGAAGGACATGTTCCGCCGCCCCAAGGCCAAACTTGTCGCCTTTTCTTATATGCTTGATGACCTGAAAGCCTTCAAAGCCATTGCCCCTAAACTGATCCAAAAATATGGTGACCCAGCAGAAGATGAAAAACACACAACAAAAGAGGGCGTGCAAATATTTAACAAGGCATGGCAGAGGGATTCCGGCCAATCACTCTTATTGGTTTCTGCCGAATTCAGCTCCAATAGAATTATGGCAATGCTTGACTTAGAGAATCAGTTCATACTTATGTATGGTAATACAAAAAATGCGAAAATCATAGACAGCCGAGACCAGGCTGCAACCAAGACCAAACAGGCCAATACCAATTCCGCATTTTAACCACAAACCATTAACAAGGAAAAGCATTATGGAAGAGAGCAATATCGTCAAGAAAACCTTGGGCGCACTTTTTGATATGTCATTCTCGGAATTTATCACCATCAAAATGATAAAATTCTTCTACATCATTGCCATTCTCAGTTCAGCCATATCGGCTCTCGTACTTGGTTTTTCAGGTTTCTTCGAATCGTTTCTCACAGGTATATTCACCCTGCTTATTGCTGCCCCCCTCTCCTTTCTCATCATGGTGCTATGGGCCAGAATGTTTCTGGAGCTGGTGGTGGTAGTCTTTCGCATTGCCGAAAACACCACAGAACTGGCCAAACAAAAATCATCATAACCCTCCAGCAACCCCACCCCTTCCTAGATCTTCCTGGTTCTTGCCCTCCCTGGGTCTGAACCAGCGAGGTCTCCCTACATCTCGTACTTAAAAATATTTACCAAAGAGTCAAGCCAACCCCACTGCTTTGCCCTGCGTTATTCTCTTTTAACGTCACCAGCTTTCCCGGGTCGACTGTTGTTTCTTGACAATTCAGCCAGTTTAGCCATACACTGCTATAAATATCCTATCCTTGATTCCTTTCCCACGAGGCCTCCCATGAATCCCTTGCGACTCACCATTAAACTTAAAACTTTAATTTTCTCCATGTTTCTTGGCCTTACCATTTTATTAGCCATCATCTTGGTGAACCGTTCCATGAACCAGGTTGAACAGATATGGGCAGACTATAATCAACAGTCCGTGGCCAAACTTGCCTTGCTTGGCGAAATTCAGTCTCAATTTGGCTATGGTGGTTTTATTCATAATTTTAAAAACTATGTCCTCCGCGGCCAAGATAAGTACCAGGATCGTTTTAAGAAAAATAGTAGCGTCATGCAAAATGCCATCAGCCAGCTCAAAGAAATCAGCCCTACAGACAGAGAACAGCAGGCCATAAAAAAGATTGAACTCGTTGCCAAGGCCTACAGCGACAATATGCATATCGCCGCCTCCCTCGTAGCGCAAGGCAAGACGGCAACAGAGGTTGACAAAATTGTTAAAATTGACGACACCCCTGCCTTTGAGGCATTCAAAACCATTACCACAGTAATTAAAAAAGACGAATCAACGACCTCTGCTACCATGCTTTCAACGCTGACATCCTTGCGCGTTACGACAATAATCACCATGGCGATCATTATTTTTGCCATGGTCGCCTTTATCCTTATGGTACGCAGTGTAATCTTACGTCTCCTCCAAGTTACCTCCTTCACGAAAATATTAGGCATGAGTGATTTTTCCCACGTGCTTGAGGTCAAGGGTGAAGATGAATTGCAAGAAATGGCCGAAAGCCTTAACAGCGCCATCAGCAGTCTCAATATGACCATCCAGACCAACACTGACATATCGCTGAAGCTTTCTGATGCAGCCAGCAGTCAGGCTGCATCATTGGAAGAAACATCCTCTTCCCTGGAAGAGGTCAATGCCATGACAAAGCAAAACTCAGAGAATACCAGTGCCGCCCATCAGATGGTGGGAAATACCGGCCAAGGTGTGACTCGTGCCGCCGAGTCAATGAATAAAATCACCCATGCCATGGAGGGCATTTCCACCTCTAGTCAAGAAACATCAAAAATTATTAAAACCATTGATGAGATAGCCTTTCAAACTAACCTGCTGGCCTTGAATGCGGCTGTTGAGGCCGCAAGAGCTGGTGAGGCAGGGGCAGGATTTGCTGTGGTGGCTGAAGAGGTTCGGAATTTAGCCATGCGCTCAGCCGAGGCAGCCAAGAGCACTGCAGAGCTCTTAGAGAATACCATTAATAAAGTCCAAGAAGGATCACATCTTGTCACTCAGGCCCAAGAAGATTTTGGTGATGTTGCCACAGACATGGACAAGGTATCCAATATTATCAACGAAATAACCACCGCCTCTACTGAACAGGCCCTAGGTGTTGAACAAATCAACCGAGCCATCCATGAGCTGGACAGTGGCATCCAGCACACTGCTGAAAACGCCAGAAACCTTTCCTCCTCCATGTCCCAATTCAAGGTCAAGACAGACAGCACTGAAAGCGGAGTGGAAAGTTGGCAGCAGGATGAAGCTGATCACGACACCATGTTCCTACCGTAACCCACTGCCTTTCATTTTCGTAATCCCACCAAACAAAATTACAAAAATGTCATTTTGTTTGGTGGGATTACGCCCCAACAAAAGAACACCATCCAGTAACCACCTAATATACCGCTAAAAAAATATCCGGACACATCTATGGCACAGCCCTTGCTGTAAGTACAGACAACACACCGTGTCGTACTGACAGTAACGCCTCTTTATCATATTTTACCACAAGGAGCTGTACACAATGAATTCTGGAGATACCGCATTTATGCTCGTGGCCACCGCCATGGTCATGCTGATGACCCCGGGCCTGGCCCTCTTTTACGGCGGCATGGTCCGCTCTAAAAATGTCCTTTCCACCCTGCTGCAAAGCTTTATTTGTCTTGGCGTTGTAACCGTTATATGGGTAATATACGGCTACTCCATGGCCTTTGGTGGTGACATTGGGGGTCTGGTGGGCAATATGGATTTTTTCATGCTCAATGGGGTCACAGCTTCGCCACAGGAAGGCTCAACCATCCCCCACCTGGTTTTTTGCGCCTTTCAGCTCATGTTTGCCGTTATCACCCCGGCATTGATCACCGGTGCCTTTGCCGAAAGAATTAAATTCTCCGCCTTCCTACTCTTCACCATCCTCTGGACCACCCTTGTTTATTTCCCTGTATGCCACTGGGTTTGGGGTGGTGGCTGGATCAGCAATCACGGCGGCCTTGACTTTGCTGGTGGCACTGTTATCCATATAAATTCAGGTGCAGCGGCACTGGTGGCAGCACTACTAATCGGCAAACGCAAAGGCTGGGGACGCGAGGCCATGCATCCCCATAATCTGGGCATGACCCTGCTGGGTGCTGGCATCCTCTGGTTTGGCTGGTTTGGCTTTAATGCTGGTTCTGCCCTTGCTGCCGACGGCATTGCTGCTAATGCCTTTCTCACCACCCAGGTTGCAGCTGGTTGCGGTGCCCTTGCCTGGATTTTAGCAGAATGGCTCAACCAGGGAAAGCCCACCTGTCTTGGCGGCGCTTCTGGTGCCGTGGCAGGCCTGGTGGCCATCACCCCAGGCTGTGGTTTTGTAACACCGGGCTCAGCAATGCTCATCGGCCTGGTGGGTGGCTCTCTCTGTTATTTTGCCGTACTTGCCAAGGGTAAATTGGGCTACGACGACGCCCTTGATGTTGTTGGTGTCCATGGTGTTGGTGGCCTATGGGGTGCCCTGGCCACGGGACTGTTTGCCACCACAACTGTCAACAGCGCTGGTGCCAACGGCCTCTTCTACGGCAACCCTGGCCTCTTTACCACCCAGCTGATTGACGCAGGAGTCACCATCATCTATTCTGTCAGTGCCTCTTTCATTATCCTAAAGGCCATTGACATGCTCATCGGCCTCCGTGTTGACCGCGATGATGAAATCCAGGGGCTTGATTTGACCCAGCACAGCGAGATTGGCTATACAATATAAACTAAACTACCAGGTATCAGGTGTTAGCTTCTTGCTGACACCTGTTATTAAGAAAAAGAGGAAAACCATATGCAGAAGATAGAAGCGATCATCAAACCGTACAAGCTAGACGATATCAAAGAGGCCTTAAATGATATTGGCATCAAAGGAATGACCCTCTCCGAGGTTAAAGGCTATGGTCGCCAGAAGGGACATAAGGAGGTTTACCGCGGTGCTGAGTACAATGTTGATTTTATCCCCAAACTCAAGATAGAACTGGTGGTGGACAGTGATCAAGCTGATATGGTGGTTGATGCCATCATGAAATCAGCCAACACTGGTAAGATTGGTGACGGCAAACTCTTTATCATGCCTGTGGATGAGGTAATCCGCGTCCGCACCGGCGAACGGGGTGAAGAGGCGATCTAAGAAAAAATAGAAAGGAGTAGAGAAGTAAAGAAGATGTCATCTTCCTTTACTTCTCTACTCCTGTTTTTTTATTCTTTCAGCATGGGAAAAATCAGCACTGTTGACTCTTTGGCGGAGAAGAAATCTTCCATGGAACGGCTAAGCACTACACCAACATAGAGCCGACTATCATCTTGTTGTTGACCCTGATTGCGCAAGGCATAGGAGGCCACATAACCATCAACCTTCTTAGTACGCCATAACTCTGTTAAGCCAAGACCGTCCCACGTTAGACCCATAATCTCACCAGAGGGGTAGGTTTTGATGTTGTCAAAGAAACGGCTGGCAGAATCACCATTTTTATTGACAATAATATCCGGCAACCCATCTTTGTTAAGATCTGTTATCAGAATAGGCGTGGGCAGATACACACGTTTAACCTCCTCACCATCAATACTGTCCATCTCCTGATGCCCTGGTTTACCGGCCCGGTGACGCAGATCATCCAGACCACCAAGATAGCGTACAGAACCACCGAAACGATCAGAGCTCTTCCATAACAACCTACCACTGGTATGCATAACCCGCAGGAAATCACTATCATCAACGGCAATGACCTCCACCGCACCATCACCATCCAAATCAGCCATCTCAAAGCTGAAAACATTTACCGTAGCAGGTACAGATAACGGTTCTCCGTGGCGCAGGGTAGTACCCTCTAAGCGTAATTCATAAATAGACCCAGCAAAAGGGGCATTCATGCCAGCACCCTGCCCAACCAGAACCCAACCGCGCCCTGGAAGTTGCATGGGGCGCACAAACCAGTCCTGCCCTTTATACAAATAGTGCCATGCTGATCCTTGCCACTGTACTGCCAAAGAAGAAGGCCGACCTTTTTTAGCACCACTGACATACAGCTCATTACGGCCATCACCGTCAACATCAGCAACCACCAGGGAAACAATTTTATGCTGGGTTGGCAGTGAAATCTCGGCAAATTTAACAAGGCGCTTACCCTGGAGGCGATACACCGTTGCCGTAAACTGATCAGCCAAGACCACATCGTCAAAGCCATCACCGTCAATATCACCAATCGCCATATCCTGCATGGCAACCTTCAAGGTCTGGGTCTTAATAAAACCGTGCCTAGCAGCACCAACAGCAGAAGCCTTGACAATTGCCCCGTGACCGGTCTGTTGTCTTGCGGCTGTCACCGGTGCAGCCTTAATAAAGGCACGGTCAGGATGAGCTGTAGAAAAGGCTGATGAAGCAGGAGCAGGGGCTACGACAGGTACTGCGGCAACAGCAACTACCTTCTTGGCAGGATCTTCAGCCCCAAAGGAACCTGCAGCAATCTTGGCAGCAAGCTCATCTACCGCCGCAATAATACCGTCCTCATTTGCAGCAGAAGATACATAGGAGGCTGAGGGAACCGAGCCATCAGCACATAGTACTGTAGCATTAATACTCACCCCCTTGCCAATGGCGGTAATTGTTCCCTGCAAACTATAGTCAGCTCCGGGCTCAACAATTTTCACCTTGCCACTGGCTGCCAGTCGACTGGCAATCATGCTCCGCACAGCAGTCTGCAAAAAGCTCATATCA
>JAOZSN010000210.1 GCA_029939635.1 Deltaproteobacteria bacterium | reverse complement strand
AGCCTTGTTCTGGCAGGCGATGGACGAGCTCCTGGCCTGAGTCATCAAACCATTCGATGTTTTCTAGATAAATAAGATTGTCAACGCTCATAGTCGTCTCCGTGGATTATTTTCGGGTGAATAGTGCCCTTGGTTCTCTATGATACGAGTGTACTGGATTTTTTTTGAAAAACCAAACTTGATGAACTCGTAAAAAAGTTCAAATCAGGCTAACGTCACCCGCAATATCAAAATGTTACAAGACTTTGCCGCATCGGTCAGTTGCTTTTGATGAGCCCGACAAGCATGTCAAGGAAATACAATGCTATTATCTGACAGATAGTAGCTGGAGAAAAGGGGAGAATAGCTGCGACTGGTATTGACTTTTGGCTAAAAATTTGATGATATTTTATAAGAGCGTCTAGAGTGTGGAAAATTGTGATTATCCAGAGGGAGTCGTTTTATTTTGCTCCCAGGTGAAAAGATACTATGTCCCTGCCATCCTTTGAGCATAGTGCGAGTACGGTGCTTCTTATTTGTGATCATCCTGCTCACATTGCCACATTTAAAGCCATGGTTACACCCTTAGGAGTGGATGTCTTGGTGGCTCTTAATGAGCTTGATGCTATTGAACTGCGCCGTACCCATTCAATAGCTCTGGTTCTTCTCAACGTCTCTTCTCGTGGTCTGGATGGGAGGGAGATTATTGCTCGCATCCGTCAGGATACTGATGCTCGCTATCTGCCCATTATCTGCGTTGCTGATCCTCTGTTTCACCGAGATGAGGAGGTTGCCTGTTATGAGGCTGGCTGTGTTGATATGCTACGTATGCCCCTTGAACCGGTAATCTTGCAGGCCAAGATTCGTCTTTACTTTGATGTGCACAATCGGCGCTTGGAATTGGAAGAGGCAAGTGTCATCATCCGCGCCCAGAATGAGCTTTTGCAGGAACGTGCCATTCGTGATGGCTTGACCGGGCTCTATAATCATATCTATTTTCATGAATTATTTAATCGCCAATTTTCTCTGGCACAACGTCATGATACCCCGCTTTGTCTGCTTATTTTTGATCTTGATTATTTCAAAGAGGTCAATGATACCTACGGTCATCAGGTGGGTGATCGGGTGTTGGAAGGGTTCGCTAAGCTTGCTGCAGCAGAGGTACGAGAAAGTGACATTCTTGCCCGTTATGGTGGTGAGGAGTTTGCCCTGGTACTGCCTGATACGGATCTTGTTGGGGCCCGTCTGGTGGCAGAAAAAATTAGAGAACAGGCTGCGAATCAACCCTATATCCATAAAAAAACGACTATCAATGTGACGGTGAGCGTGGGTGGCTGCCAGCTCTGCAATGAAATAAAACATCCCTCTGAGTTGATTGATTTTGCAGATGATGCCCTTTACCAGGCTAAGGCTATGGGGCGTAATCGTACGGTATGTGTGCAGGGCAATGGCGACAGATTTTATCATACAGAAAATAGAGATGGGTTGCAGCCCATTCGTGAACGTCTGCGTAGCACTATTGAAAAGACACGTTCCCGGGCTCTGGCTTCATTTGAGGCCATGGTACATGCGCAGGCCAGGGATTATCATGCCCTGCGTGAACGTAATAAGCTGGCCTTAAAGGTAGTGAACCTTATGGGCCGTCGTCTTCATCTTCCTAATAATGTCCTGCAGGCTTTTCGCCGGGCCTTCAAGCTCCATGATCTGTTGCGGGTCTTTATTGCAGATTCTGCCTTAAGTAAATCAGGTTCCCTGACAGAAGAGGAGATAGCGATTATCCGGGATCAACCCCTGATGCTTAAAGAGCTTACCTCTCTGTTTGATTTTTTTGCCGATGAGCGTTCCTTATTACTCTATCATCACGAACATTTTGATGGGTCAGGCGACCCGGAGGGGCTGACTGGGGGGGAGAGTCCCATGGGGGCGCGACTTTTTTCTTTGGTTGATGCCTTTGTGGCCATGAGTCTGCCCAGTTATCAGCGGCCTCGTAGGGACAGGGATGAGGTGATAGGTGAGTTGACCCAAATGGCTGGTCAGCAGTTTGATCCCTTTCTGGTGAAGATGATGGTGGATGTACTGGAACATAATGATCTCTTCACCGGAGAAGAATAGATGGGGGCAAGTGCTAAGAAAAAAATAGCCAGCCAGCTTATCCAAGAGATAGCTGATTTCCCGCCCCTGCCAGATGTGGTTCAGGCAATTTTGCAGGCGTCGTCTGATCCTGAGAGTTCTGTGGCTGACCTGCATAGTTTGGTGGAGGAGGATATTTCCCTCTCCTCCTCAGTGATTAAATTGGCTAATTCACCTTTTTTCGGACTTAGTCGTGAGGTGTCATCCTTGCCGCGGGCTCTTACTGTGGTTGGGATGGAAGAGGTGCAAAACCTGGTCATTGCTAATGCCATGTTTCAGCCCTTTAAAGAGTTTAACAGTAAAAAGGATCGTCTGGAAACACTGTGGGATCATTCCTTTCGCTGTGCACTGACCGCCAAGTTGCTCGCGCCTCGGTTCTGTCTTTCCAGCAGTGAATGCTTTATTGCCGGTCAGCTCCATGATTTGGGCAAGATTTTGGTAATCATGGCCTTTTCCAATCAGTCTCTTGCTAAGATATATCCAGAGGGAGTAGCTATCTCGTCCCATGTCACTTCTGAGCAGGAGTTGCTGGGGGTTACCCATGATATTCTTGGTGCTCGCCTGGTGCGTAACTGGCTCTTTCCTGAGAAGCTGTGTATGGCGGTTGGCTATCATCACCGCCCTGAGAAGGCAACCAGTCACCATGAATTTTGCCACGTTGTCTGGTTGGCTGATACCTTTACCCATCTGGCCGATGAGGAGCCTGGATCAGCATCATCTCAGGCTCTTATCGAATTGTTGCTTAGTAAAACGGCAGTGCAGCGTAGCGCTGGTTTTGGGATGGACATGACCCCGTTTTTAGTTGATGAGTTACTTCATGACATCATGGAGGTGCATGATTCATTTAAATAGGTCAGGGTTGCCTGTTACTTTTCGTACTAATTCTCGGTAATCCTTTGCTCCGTTACTTCCAGGGGCAAATTCAAAGATGGTTTGGCCATAGGCAGGGGCCTCAGAGAGGCGGATGTTGTAGCGAATGGGTGTACAGACGTGGTCACCGTAGAGATCTTCCAGTTTACCCAGGATACCACTTGAGTTTTTTACCCGTTTATCAAGGAAGGTTGGGGCGATATATTTAAGCCCCAATTCCGTGCGATATTTTTGGATGGAGGAGATCGATTTTAAAAATTCTACCAACCCTTGTAATGTCATGATTTCTAAAGAGACAGGCAGCATGATCTCGGTGACATAGAAAAGAACATTGACGAGGAGTGGGTCCCAGCCCGGAGATGTGTCGATGATGACATAGTCAAATTGCTGTTCAATGGGAGCCAGCTTTTCTGCCAGGGTAAGTTCAGCCCCGAAGTCTTTGCGGTCAATAACACGCTTGACCCCAGCCAGGGATTTTCCTCCCGCCAAAAGCCACAGCCGTTCACGGGCCTGAATATAGGTCTCCTCTGGACTTAGTTCGTCGGTGATGAGCTCAGTAAGGCCTGCCTGGGGTTTTACACCCAACATGAAAGCAGATTGTCCCTGGGTATCAGTATCAACCAATAGTACTTTATTGCCAGCCAAGGCCAAACCATGGGCGAGATGAACCGCAGTGGTTGTCTTGCCTACTCCTCCTTTGCTTAAGGAAACAGCAATCCTGCGCAGTCCCTTATCGTGCTCTTCCTCGCTGCCATTATCTGCCAGAGAAAAGAGTTTTTTGCAGTATTTGCAGCGCACCTTGTTGATATTGGGTGGGATGCGGGTCTCATCAATGGAATGTTCTTTATTACAATGGGGGCATTTAAGAATCATAATATTCTCTAACGTACCAGTTTTTTAGCCAAGATCGACTCGTCACCAAACCGTTCA
>JAOZSN010000072.1 GCA_029939635.1 Deltaproteobacteria bacterium | reverse complement strand
GTCACCAGAAATATCGAATGTCGAAGGAAGGTACTTTTCTTAATTAAGATAACATCCACCCTTCATTATTCGACATTTCTTGTTCGATATTCGATATTCAGAAATAGAAAAATCAGCTGCTAGCAAAATGCTTCTCGCCTAAAGGCGAGGGTTTTAACCCTGAACAGTAACAATAAAGAAGACTCCCCAATTCCATATTCTTTATTCCTCTATTTCTTTAATTCTGCAGCCCTAAAAAATACATAACCATGCCAACCACTCTCTGCCGCCCACTGCTGCCCATCATTGTTAGCCTCACCATCCTTCTTCTGGCCCAACAAGCCCCTGCCAGTGAGGCTGACAGAGTTCGATATATCCATGCTGATAGGCTGGCGAAACAGCTGGAGCAATCCCATATTATTGATACCCGCAGTCGACTGGAATATGCCATGCTCCACATCAAGGGTGCCACCCACATCCCGGTTGGCACCATGATGAAAGACGATTTGCAGCGCATCTTGAGCAAAAACCCGCTCCAACCTCTTGTCTTCTACTGTAATGCCTACGAGTGACCCAAAAGCCTCACCGCCTTCGGGAAGGCGAAAAAATGGAATTATCGTAATAGCTATGTCTACCGACCTGGTATCGCCGAGTGGCAAAAAAAATACCCTGAATACGCCATCTTTCTAGGTAAAACCCTCTCTGAAAATCAGCAGGCCATGCATGATTTACAGCAGGAGTATAAAAAACATATCCTCTCCACCCAAGACTTCCTGCAGAAAAGCAAGGAAGCAAACACCATTATCTTTGATGTTCGGGAGCTGAGCAATCGTGACCAATTCCCCATTACCCTACCCCGGGTAAAACATTTCCCCGTGGATAGACTGGTGAAGCTCATCAAAAGTGGCAGTCGTAAGGTACAGCGCAAACATCTGCTCATTCTTGATAACTGCGGCAAACAATCCCTCTGGCTGCAATATGTCCTCGGCCAGGCCGGCCTGACAAACTATAATTTTCTTGAAGGTGGTGTTATCTTCTGGAGGCGTGACGGCTATGACCGCCAAGGCCATCTACGGAAGGGGTCTGCTAGACAGTGAAGAACCTACGCATCCACCATAAATTATTGATCGCGTTTTTTATCATTGCCACCATTGGCGGTGTGGCGGCCCTGATCAATATGCATAGCGCCAGTCGACTCAAGTCAGGTATGCAAGATATGGGACGTACCTTGGAGAAGGTGCAATCCATCATGACCATCAACGACCAGATGAAGTCGATCATGGCACGGGAGTTCCGGCTGCTCTCCACAGAATTGAACCTGCAGCAGCGTCAGGTCATCTACCGGGAAATCCAGGACACCCTGGCCAATCTTGAACTTGAAATCCAAAAATTTGAGACATTTCCCCATAGTGCTGAGGAGCATAAACTTCTCAACTCCTTTAAAGAAAAATGGCACCGTTGGCGGGCCGAGGGCTTAGACTATCTGCAGCTCAACATAGAGATGGATAAGACTGATATCCTCAACCCTCTGCTTTTCCAGAATACCCTGCAACAGTATAAGGAGAAGGCCTATAAGTGGCTGCTAGCCCTTAATGACTCCATAGCCAATGAGGCACCTTTCCACGAAGCCATGTCTCCTGACAAAAGTGACTTGGGCCAGTGGCTCTTTTCCCTTACCTCGGATAACGCCTCCCTGGCTGTGGCCATTGGCAAGGCTCGTCGCCCCTTGGCTGACCTCTACTTCTCGGCCAAAAAAATCAACACCCTCATTGCTTCTGACCGGGAGCAGGTCTTTGAACTCTTGCTGGAAATTTTTGAGAGTGAAACCCTACCGGCCCAGGAAGAACTGTTTTCCTCCCTGGATCTCATGTCCAAGGAGGCAGACCAGGCCGCCATCATCTACAGCCGGATGAACCAACAATCTAACAAGCTCTCCTCCTTTTTCTGTACGGTACGAGATGATATGCAACGTCTGGTGCTCAACACCAGACAGGAGTCTGCCACTATTACCGAACAGATCCAGCACCAAGCCACCCTTTCCACCATCCTCTCCTTTTCTGCCCTGGTAATCGGTGTCTTTATGGTGATTATTCTCAGTACCTACCTGGCCCGCTTTATCACTCAGCCTATTATGCGGATGAATCGCGGCTTTAAACATTTTATGGACACCAATGACTTTTCCACCATGGTCGAGATAGACTCCACTGATGAGATTGGCCAAATGTCCCGCTCTTTTAACGAAATGGTTCACCAGCTGCAATATTATTACTCAGAGGTTCAGGACAAAAACCAAGATCTCACCGAAACCCAGCAAGAGCTCCAAGCCGCCAATATCATGCTGGAGGATCATAGCCATACCCTTGAGCAAAAGGTGGAAGAGCGTACCATAGAGCTCACTTCACAGAAGGAGAAGATGCAGCAGCTTAATATCAAGCTGGTTAATATTAATGACCAGTTGGCCACTGAAGTCACCAAGCATCGCCATACCCTCGATGAACTCCAGGCCGCCAAGGAGGGGGCTGAGGGGGCTGACCGTACAAAATCAACCTTCCTGGCCAATATGAGCCATGAGATCAGGACACCGATGAATGCCATCATCGGGCTTTCCAGTCTGGCCCTGAAACAGGACATTTCCCACAAGGTGCGTGATTATCTTTCCACAGTGAGCAGTGCTGCCCGTTCCCTCCTTGGTGTTATTGATGATATCCTTGATTTTTCCAAGATAGAAGCAGGCCACCTGGAGATGGAGGACATCAACTTCAGTATGCAGGACATGTTAAACGACCTGCATGCCATCTTCCTTCCCAAGGCCCAGGAGCAGGGTTTAACCTTTAACATTAACTGTGACGAGAGCCTTCCCGATGGACTTATTGGTGATCCTTTACGCCTGGGCCAGGTACTGATGAACCTACTCAGTAATGCCATGAAGTTCACCCATCAAGGCTCGATCACCCTGACCGTACAACAGCGGGCAGAACTGGATGAAGGAAAAATAGAGCTCCATTTCAGCGTGGCAGACAGTGGCATCGGCCTTGAAAAAGAACAGCTAGCGCAGCTCTTTGACCCCTTTTGTCAGGCTGACGAATCAATCTCACGCCAATATGGCGGTACTGGTCTTGGACTCTCCATCAGCAAACGCATTGTTGAACAATTCCAGGGCCGAATCTGGGTAGAAAGCCAGCCAGAGCAGGGTTCTACCTTCCATTTTACCGTGCAACTCACTATCCAGCCCCAAATTAAACTGCCCCAGAAATATAATGAAGAAATCTTTGCTGGCAAACGAGTCCTCATTGTCGATGACAACAAGATGTTTCGCTACTTCATGTCCAAGATGTTTGCCTCTTTTTTCTTTGAGGTAGAGACCGCAGAGAGCGGTGAAAATGCGCTGACCATCCTCCACAATATGGCCAGCCTCAAATCCCTTCCCCATGTTATTCTCCTCGACCAGGCCATGCCTGGCATGGACGGACTTACCTTTGTTAAACGGCTGAAAAATACGGCTTTCCAAGATATTCCCATCATCATGATCAGCGCCAGTGGCCAGGAAAAAACGCTGCGCCGGCAATCTGAGGCTGCTGGCATTGGCACCTTACTGAGCAAACCAGTAAAACGAGCCTTGCTTCTCAGTACCCTGGAACAGATTCTTCTCGGTGCTGATCTGTCCCAAGAAAACACCTTAGCCATTGAAGAAATGAACCCCACCGAAGGTAGTTTGCTGGGACGACGCATTCTACTGGTAGAGGATAATTCCATTAATCGCCAGGTTGCCTTGGAGATCCTGGGCAGCTTTGGTACAGAAGTGGTTGCTGCAGAAAATGGCCTGGAGGCCTTAAATAAGGTAAATACTGAATTTGATGCCGTTCTTATGGATATCCAGATGCCCCATATGGATGGTCTGGAGGCCACTAGACAGATGCGTTGCCGTCCAGAACTGCGAGATCTCCCCATTATTGCCATGACAGCAAAAGCCATGAAGGGTGATAAAGAAATCTGCCTAGCCGCAGGTATGAACGATTACGTGGCAAAACCCATTGAACCGGAAGCCATCATGGCCGCCTTGAACCGCTGGTTAAAGAAACGCAATGGTGATTCCAATGCTAAGCCACCCAAGGAACACCCAGACACAAGCCCTGAGGCCCTCTCCCTGCAGATATCGGGCTTGGATAGCACAAAGGCCCTAAAACGGTTGAGTGGTAATGCATCATTGTTAAAACAACTGCTGGTGGAATTTGGCCGTGACAATTGCACTATATGCCAGGACATCCACTCTTTTGTTATGGCTGACGACAGAGAAAAAGCCGTACGTGCTGCCCATACCCTGAAAGGAGTGGCAGGCAACCTATCTGCTATACAGGTACAAGAGGCTGCCCTTGGGGTAGAAAGTGCCCTGCGTAATGGCCAATCAGCCGAAGAGGAACTGGGAGTACTGGAAAACCGGCTGGCTGAGATCCTGGCCGACATCAAAAAACTGCCCTATGAAGAGACCATAGGCGAATCTCAGCCGATGGCATCCGTTTCTCTACCCAGTGCTGAGATCCTGACTAAAGAACTCATGCAGCTTGATAAACTTATTAGTAGTAACACACCACGAGCCCTGAAATATCTGCATAGTCTGCCACCATACGACAATGATTCTTTCCAGCAGGCCAGCAAAGAAATTGCTAAGCAGCTCGATCGTTTTGAATTTGAACAGGCTGGCATTATCCTCCAACGCCTGTTGACAGAGCTGAATATCAACCTGGAAACTTTGCATTAAAGGGAACCCCTCCATGTACACAATTCTGCTTGTCGACGACATTCCAGCCAACATCAAGGTTCTCATAGAAGCCCTTGAGGATGAGTATGAAATCATCATTGCCACCAATGGTGAGCGTGCCCTGCGCTGGGCAGAATCAGACCAGCCTCCAGACCTTATACTGCTAGATATTATGATGCCAGAGATGGATGGCTATGAAGTCTGTCACCGCCTCAAGGCAAATGAGTTCACCCAAGATATCCCCATCATCTTTGTCACTGCCATGCATGAAGAGGAAGATGAAACCAGGGGCCTGAAGATGGGAGCAGTGGACTATGTCCACAAGCCATACAGCCTGGCAATTATCAAGGCGCGCATCGCCACCCACCTGGCCATGAAAGAGCAACGTGACCAGTTGATTAAAGCAGAAGCGCACCTTCAAGAGGCCAACGACTCCCTTGAACAACGGGTGGAGGAGCGCACTGCAGATCTTGTCAAGAGCAATGCCAAGCTGGTTGAAGAGGTTTTTGATCATAAAAAAACCGCTAAATCTCTGGAAAAAGCACGTATCGCAGCAGGGCAGGCTACCCAGGCCAAACGTGACTTTCTCGACAATATGAGCCATGAGATTCGCACACCAATTAATGGAATCATGGGCTTCACCAGCCTGCTGAAGGTTTCCAGCCTGCAAGAACGGCAAAAATCGTATATCGATATGATTGCCACCTCCACTGACAGGTTGCTCAGCACAGTGGACAAGGTTCTTGATTTCGCCAAGATAGAGGCAGAAGAGTTAGAGCTGGTAGGTCAGATATTTAACCTGGCTGAGCTACTGCAGGCAGCCCAGAACCAGACGAAGAACAAGGCACAACAAAAAGGCCTCGTCCTGCAGCAGAAGCTTGATGCCACCCTGCCAAAACTGGTGGTAGGAGACCCGGAACGGTTACTACAGGTACTGGTGAACCTGCTAGAAAATGGTATTAAATTTTCCGACGAGGGTACGATTATAATTGCCGCCAGGCAGCACAATCATCTTGAACGCGGGGTGCTGGTTCATTTTCAGATCACCGACTGCGGGGTGGGAATCCCCGTAGCCAAGCAACGACTGATCTTCGGTGCCTTTAACCAGGCCGACACATCCAATACCAGAAAATATGAGGGTACCGGCCTGGGTCTTACCATTTCAGCCCTGTTAGTGGAGATGATGGATGGTCGTATCTGGGTGGACAGTCAACCTGGCAAAGGCTCTACCTTCCACGTCACCGTTGCCCTGGAGATTCCAACCGCTGGCACACAGTTACCGATCTGGCAGGCGGAGCAAGAAGCCCCGACACAAGGGACAGCTAAGACAGGCTATGAAGCAACAGGCATAAATCGGAGCGCACGCATCCTCCTTGCCGAGGATGAACAGGTAAACCGCCAACTCCTATGCGATCTCCTGGAGGCCCAAGGCTGGCAGGTCTTTGCCGTGGCCAACGGCCAGGAAGCAGTAGACATTTACAAAAAAGAACAAATAGACCTGGTTCTCATGGATATTCAGATGCCATTAATGAATGGCCATGAGGCCACCATTGCCATCCGCCAGCTGGAAGAAACAAGCAAACAGCATATACCCATCATTGCCGTCACCGCCCACGCCTTGGCCGGTGATCGAGGAAAATGCCTGGAGGCAGGCATGGATGATTATGTCGCCAAACCAGTAAAGGCGAGGGTGTTACTGGATAAAATACATGAGCGCTTGTCGGGCTGAGATTCTCTACCTCCCCCCCCGCTCCTCCACCGGCAAGCCTTCCCGCACCCAGGCCACCATGCCGCCCTCAAGGATAGCCAGGGTGGTGTAGCCATGTAAATAAAGGAAACGAGCACAGATAGAGGCCTGTTTACCGGCATGATCAACAATGATGATCTGGCGATTTTTAGGCAGGCCATCAAAACGCTGATCCAAATTCTCCAAGGCAATTTTTACCGCACCGGCCAGACTCCCCAATTGGCGAACCTCATCACCCCGAATATCAAGAATAAGGGCTGTCTGCCGCTGCTCATAGACCTGGCGCGGTGTCAAATGGGCAATGCCCGGCTGAGGATAACTCACCCGCGTTTCCAACGGTAAGCCCATTTCCTTCCAGCCTGGCAGGCCAGGCATGTACACTCTCACATCTCTATAGCCCAGACGCATAGCCTTACGGGCCGCCAATCGACTCTTGCTACACCGCACCCCCTTGCAATAAAAAATAAGCAACACATCCTTGTCCCTGGGTAGCAAGGGGTTGTTAGCCCTGGTATGGGTGGCAGGAATATTTACTGAGCCCTTGATGGCCTCGGCATCAAACTCAATGGGGCTCAAGGAATTGATGAGCACAAAGGGCTTCTGATCTGGCTGGTGAACCATAATGCGCTGCAACTCTGCAGTGGAGATAGTCCGCAGGCGCTCTGCCGCCTGTACCGGCCACAGGCCAGCCCCAAGAAACAGTAGAAAAAACAGCACGATATACAATCGCACGAAATGACTCATTCTTTTTCCGCCTTCTTTTTTAATCGCCAATTTAAGGCCTGTCTGGTGATACCCAGCATATCTGCGGCAATGGCCTGGTTTCCACCAGCCCGATGAAGGGCCTCCTGCACGATGAGATGGCCCGCCTCCTTCAGAGTGGGCAGAATTTCCAGGACACTGAATAGTGTCTGGCCACTGCCATCTGCTGCTGCGACCTCAGGAAAAGCATGGGCATGCCGCCCTTGCTCACTAATATACCCTTTAAAGCTATCCATGGACAGCATCTTACTCTTATGCTTGCTCAAGGCATCAAAAACCATATGCTCAAGCTCCCGGACATTGCCTGGGAAATCATAGGTATCCAGCAATAAAGGCAGTTCTTTAGGGTAGGTTGGTGTTTTTTTGGCAAGCTTATGGGCCGAACGCTCTAAAAAATGATCAAGGAGCAGAGGTATGTCACCCTGACGCTCCTTTAATGGCGGAATATGGATATGGTGAGCGCGCAGCCGGAAAAAAAGATCTGTCCGAAAATCTCCTTGTTGCTGCAAGTTGTCAATGGGACGATGGGTGGCAAAGATCAGGCGCGCATCACTGCGACGTGGCAGGTCAGAGCCCAACTGAAAATATTCCCGCTCTTGCAAAAGACGGAGCAACTTGACCTGAGAGGAGGCCGACAGATCACCAATCTCATCCAGAAACAATGTCCCACCGCCAGCTCTCCCAATAAGACCTTCCCGTGCCGTTTCCGCCCCGGTAAAGGCCCCCTTACGATGGCCAAACAGGGTATCAGAAAATACGGTATCATCAAGGCCAGCCACGTTTACCGGCACAAAATCACCATCCAGGGCACTGATGGTATGCATGGCACGCGCAAAGAGCTCCTTACCCACCCCGGTGGCACCGGTGATAAGTACGGGTTCTCGGCTGGCACTAATCGCCTCCATATACTGGAAGAGGGTACGCATCTTCTTATTATGGGTGATGATGGGGGCAAAAATCTCGGGTGTGTCCAGGCGATCCTCTAAAAAATGCTCCTTTAAGGAAGAATTTTCCCGCCGCAATCCAGCCACCTCAATGGCCCGCTGCACCCCGGCAATGAGCCTATTTTCTTCTGACACCTTGGTAAAATAATCAAAGGCACCCTGCTTAATGCAGTTTACCGCTGTCTCCAGCTGATCCAGGCCACTCATAATAATGATCGGTATATGGGGATACTCCTCCACCGCCTTGATAAGCAGCTCCGCTCCGCTGATATGGGGCATGTTCAAATCTAACACCAATACTGAAATTGGCTCCACCGCCACCATATCCATAACCTGACGGCTATCCTGGCAGGTTTTAATATTACTGATGCCAGCAGCGCGCAAGGTGAGACTAAAGCTATGCAACCACGCCTCTTCATCATCTACCAAGAGAACCGGATGGCGCGGATAATTTTTTTTCATCTTTAGTAACTCCTCCATCAAAATCTAAAACTATTGTTAAGGTGCCCTTAACTCTCTTTTAGCGGAAAGACCATGGTAACAATTGTCCCACCGCCAGGACGCGGGGCAAACGCCAGCTGGCCGTGGTGTTCTTTCATGATGCCGGCAGAGACCGACAGCCCTAAACCAGTACCACCCATGCTGCGCTTGGTAGTGTAAAAAGGATCACACACCTTGCCCATGGCATGGCTATCAATCCCGCAGCCCTCATCTTCCAGGCGCAGCACTACCTGGCCCTTATCAGCCTCAAAACTCGTCACCAAGGTTATCTCCTTCTCTGGCCCTGCCAACGCCTCACAGCTATTTTGGATCAGATTAATAACCACCTGTTCCAGGCGCTGCATATTGCCCATGATAGGGGGCAGCTCTGAGGCCAATTTCAGCTGGAAATGGTGAGTGGAATTTTTCACCGCATTACGGGTCAGACGTACCGCAGCATCAGCCACCTGGTTCAAGTCCATGGGTTGCTGCAGAGCACTACTCTCCTGACGGGCATAATCCTTTAAATCCAACACAATGCCCTTTATCTTACGCGCCCCTTCATCAATCTCGCTGAAGAGGCGAGGCACCTGCTCCCGCATCTCACTAAAATCCAACCCAGCCACCAAGAAATCGCCATTATCTTCATAAAATTCTTCTAGGATGGGCAACACTGACTGCCAGGCCCGGAGTAACATTGGGTTATTGAGCATAACAATGGAGTTGGGGTTATTGATTTCATGGGCAACGCCCGAAACCAAGAGCCCCAAGGAGATCATCTTATCGGCCTGGATCAACTGTTGCTGCTGAAACAGGGCTGCCGCCGCCGCCTTCTTACGCTCGGATATGTCACGCACAATCCAGCTGGCATGCCAACTATCATTAATGGATATGGCTGAAAGTGACAGTTCTAAAAGAATCTCACGCCCATCTTTCCTGGTGGCGGTCAGCTCCAGCATCTCATCCACCTGACTACCTGCCCTGGTGGCGCTCATGCCCATGTCCTCACCACCCTCACTGCGACTTAAAGAAATCAGAGCATGGATAGGTTGACCCATGGCCTCGGCTGCAGTATAGCCAAAAAAGGACTCAGCCGCCTTGTTCCAATAGGTTACATCCCCATGATGATCCATGAAGATGATGGCATCATGGGCTGACTCTGTGAGGTTCCGAAATTTTTCCTCAGACTCCAGACGGGCGGCCTCTGCCTCCTGACGCGCCAGGCGGGTATGAAGATACAACTCACCCAAATGACTCAAATCACGGGCCAGATTACGTAACTCAGCAGGGCCCCGCCAGGAAAAGCACACGGATTTATCATGGTTCAGAAGCTGGTCAAGGCCATTTAAAATATCCTGTTTGACCAGCATGAGGCGACTTGACATGAAATGGGCCAGAGCAAAAACACTTAAGGCTGTCAGTACCACAATGATCAATAAATTCTGCAGCATGGAGGCCTTCCACTGCAAACTATTAGACAGATCAACCAAGCGCCCAATCCACATCACAGGCCGCTGATCCTTGTTAAAACTGATGGGCAACCATGAAAGTTGCAACTGCTCCGCTGTGGTTTGGATGAACGGCTCTGTCTCGGCCTGCACAGCAGGATCACTGACCCGATCAGGCAAAACAAAAGAAGAGTTGAACTGCTCAGGATGATGGATCATGGAGCCATCGGCCAACACCCAGAGGGCATCACGGAAATCCTCCAAAAAGGTAGGCAACTCCACCAGCAATACTAAGAGTCCTGCCATCTCGCTACCTTGCCCTGTTACCGGGGTAACCATGAAAAAATCATGGCTACCCTGCTGATTACGGCGACTCTCTTCACTGGCCACCCCAACAAAGACCTCATTGGGTGAGAGATGAAGCCCCAGAAGAAAAGCAGGGGCCTGGTCATGATTTTCCAATCCACTGCTGCCAACCAAAGATAACTCTGCCTGGGTGCGCACCATACGAAAACGCTCATTGCCCACCAAATCGAGAAACTGTATCTCCCGAATCTGATCGTTTTCCTGGAACCAGGTTACCACCAGATGCTCTAAACGGGAACTGTGTACCTCATCTCCTAGCTCATCACTCACCACATCAAGGCTCACCGGCACAATGGCCAGGCGTTTAATACTTTTCTCCAGGCAACTTATACGGCTGTTTAGGTGACTAAAATGAATACGGGAAAGCGCCATAGTCTCCTGCTGAGCGGCGAGATTAAGCTGATGGATGGAGGAAGGCAGGCTGAATAGCAAAAACAGAACAAGGGGAAAGGTGCCGATGGCTGAGACAGTAAAAAAAATGAGAAAGCGCAGGTTCATAGGTAATACATTTAAGGGTATCTTGAATAAGGTGCAAAAAAACTTGCAGGAACAAAGAGTTTTGCAACCTGCAATCAAGCAGATAAAATTATATCCCCCAAGTCATTACGTTTCTTATAATGCCTGAGCAGCCCACACTTGTCAAATTATCTTGCACCGGTTTCCACTTTTTTTCATAGCAGTATCCCATGGTCTTCTCCTTGTAGCGCCTGTCTTGGTGACCGAAATGCAGGCATCCATTCCCCATGGCATGCCGGTTGCTAGAAATTTAACATTACGATAGTCGTTGTCCTAATTTTAGGGTGCCTTAAGTAGATATCCTTTAGACATTTTTACTCGCGTATCATTCAACCATGAGCCATAAATTTATCTTTAACCTACTCCTTGCCGTGTGCCTGACAGCAGGCTTGCTGTTTGCTCCAGGCCCAGGAGCAGCTCAATCATTCACCAGCCCTCGGGAACGGCTGGTTTTTAAGGGTAAGGTGGTGGGTAAATCAAACAAGGCCCAAGCTATCTCCATCCAGGTGGATGAAACAACACATCTGGTTAAATTTGACCGCCAAACCATTGGTGTACACTACGCCATCAAAGATCATATCGCCCTTGTTGCCTACGAGGTGCGCCAGGGTGAACCATACGCCACTGAGATTAAACCAAAGCTAGTTAAATTACCCGCCGGGGTAACAGAAATCAAACTCAAGGAGTTGCAGGTTCTTCTTAATAATCGAGTCAACCTTGCCCTTATCGACTCACGCCCAGCAGCACGATACGCAGAGGGGCATCTGCCCGAAGCCATCTCCATCCCCATGTGCAAGATGAAGGAGCTTACCAGCCTGCTTCCTCTAGACAAAGATAGCCTCCTGGTCTTTTACTGCGGTGGCCCCTCCTGTGGCATGAGCCCTAAAAATTCAGCCATGGCTGTGCAAGCAGGATATACCAATGTTCGCACCTTTGTGGCAGGAGAACCTGGCTGGCAAAAGACAGGTCTACCAACATACGCCTCCTACGGCTATGTCTGTAAGGGTAATATTGTTCTTGTCGATCTGCGTAGTGCTGATAAGGCAATGCTGAAACGTATCCCACGCTCCATCTCCATGCCCATGGCAGAGCTGGAAGCTCATATGGAGGTTATTCCCCTCAAGGCACCTGTCGTGCTCTACAGCGATGACATAATTGAAACCCTGGAGGCCATGGCAATTTTCCATGACTCGGGCTATCAAAAAGTCTCGCTTGTACAGGGTGGTTTTCAAGGCTGGACCAAACAGGGCGGGCCCACCGAATCAGGCCCCCTACTCAACCAGGTCAACTGGAAACGTATTCTGGATCAAGATGAGGTGTCCCTGGCAGTCTTCAATAAGACCCATAATGATTCTGACCCAGGGGTTGTTGTTCTAGATGTCCGTAATGTTGAGGAGGCAGAGATAGGTATGGTGGCTAACGCCATCAATATCCCTTTGGATCAAGTCTGCAGTCGCCTGACTGACATACCCCAGGACAAAACTGTCTACGTCTACTGTAGCACGGGAGCGCGAGCTGAAATGGCCACCAAGGAACTGAGAAAAAATAACTATGACGCCTTCTACCTCATGGCAGAGGTGGAATGTGATGGAAATGTCTGTGAATTCACAGAATAATCATAGAGAGTCTTGAAAACAGAACTGTTTCCACGGCTCCCTTACCAAGCTCTTCCCCAAAAGCAGTACCCCAAAGGGCTGTTTCCTCCTGGAAACAGCCCTTTACCTTTTTACTTCTCTTTTGTCCTGTAGGAAAATAACATGGCCAATCTTGCATCTTATCTTCATGCCATTTTTGAATACGACTCAATCGCAAAATCCTCACCATAGCACTGCTACGCCTGCGCGTTTTGCTCAATCGTCGTATCCAAATCTAGCCCAAACCTAAGCGCAATTTCAGCCATGTTATTTTCCTACAGGCTGTATGTAGAAGGGGATCGTAATTAAACCCGGGTCAGGGTATCGGCATACTGCACAGCCGCAAGATAGTAGCCATACACATTTTTCGGATTCACCCCAAGCTCAGCCAAGGCCGCAAGACATTCCTTTTTCTGGCCTTTTTCGTAACTGATCGTCGCGGCTAAAAAAGGGAAGGCCGGGCCGTGTTGTCTAATCAAGGCATCCTTAATCTCAACAGCAATGGGTAGTTGCTTCATGACCTCCTCCATGGCGACATCCAAAAGGGCATCAATCATGGAAAAAAGTCCCAGGAGAAAAATTTCTGAGGCGTCATCCCACACCCTACTCTCTGCGGCCAGCTGCTCACAAAATTTTGCCCGCACCACAGAGAGACGGACAATCTCAGGGGGCTTGTCCATAGCAATCTCAGAGATAATGAGCAGGATAACAAAACGCTTTACACCCTGCTCACCAAGATAAACAATGGCATGGGAAACAGATTCAATCTTGGCCTCCAAAAAATAATAGGCAGAATTTATAAAGCGCAGCAGTTTATAGGTCATCCCCACATCCCTGGAGAAAATGGACTCCAGGGTTTTAATGGTGGTAGTTTTTTTACTCACCTCAGCCAGCAGTTGGAGAAGATTGATCTTAGCAGAAGGAATCTCCTTAGATTTTATCATCTCTGGCTTGCCAAAAAAATAGCCTTGAACATAATAAAATCCCAGCTTCAGGGCCAGGTCAAACTCCTCTGCTGTTTCAACCTTCTCTGCCAGGAGTTTCACATCATGATGGGCCAGCTTAAAGATCGTTTTCTCCAGCTCTTTACCCGTGGTCAGAGTAAAATCAATCTTAATAATGCTTGCCAGGGCAATAAGCGGCTCTAAGCTGGGATGATAGATAAAATCATCCAGGGCTACGGTATAGCCCTGGGCAACAAACTCCTGACAAACCCGAATGATATCAAGCGTTGCAGGGACATCCTCGAGCACCTCAATGACCACGCGGTTCTTAGGAAAGGAAAGCGGTACCTTCTTGAGCAATAAATCCCTGGTAAAATTGATAAAACAAGGCTTGGCACTGGACACCTTTTCAATGCCCTCGGTGAGGAAGGTGGTGGTAAGCAGGCTGGTGGTGGCCCGATCACCACTAATCTGCCCCAGACTATAATGAGCGGCACCTCGATAGAGAAGCTCATAGGCATGCAGACGCTTAGAAAAATTAAAAATCGGTTGCCTGGCGATATACATTTCCATATCAAACCCTCTCCCAACCACTACAGCAGTTCATTTTCATGCAATTTAAGCTAACTATTCATTATGGAACCATTATCAGAACAAGTCAATTTATGATTTTTCATACATGTGAGTAGATATTTACCCAGCAAAACAATATTTCAAACTTATATACTCCCGGTGAGCGATCGCATCCTCAAACCCAAAAGCCTTCTGACTGGAGGACGGCCTAATTCTTAGGCGCAAACTTGAACAATGATTTGGGGGTGAAGGAGATAAAAAAAGATTCTGGCTATGTTTGGGAAAAGTGAGGCTAGGGAAAAATTTTCCCCATCCCTGGATGCTCAAGGCCGAGTAAAACATTACAACCTTCGAAGCTCGATTCTAAGATGTTTGTGGCAAAACATGACAGTCCCATGCCCAGCACTCAGCTTGCCGA
>JAOZSN010000209.1:2000-3930 GCA_029939635.1 Deltaproteobacteria bacterium | reverse complement strand
TTTCACCAGAAAAACGGATTGAATGGTAGAAGCGACGAGCAAAATAACAACCAGAATGAGGAGAATTTTTTTGTTTTCAATTATGTTTTTTATGAAAGTGCTCATTGATTAACCTCCTTTTAGCCTTACCACCCACAGATTCATCGTTGGCTTAATTGATCATCCCTGCCCCATGTAAGTGATCCTGAAGGGCCTCCCGCCCTTTAATAATGTCAAATTTCACATCCTTGGCTGAACGGTTCTGGATGTTAGCTATTTCATCGGGGCTATATTCTTCCACCGAGCTCAACATATATGCCTGGCGGCTTAAGGCTGAAAGTTGCTGTAAACCGGAGTAAAGGTAGCCTTTTTGTTCATTGCTACCCATCTCTTCCCATATAGCGGAGGCCTGTTCATCAGGAAGAAGCTCGGCAATAGTTAACTTGTCTTCTGAGTCTATGACTTCAGCCATCCAGTCTGCTTCGGCACTATGATCAATCTCCTGCATGTCAAAGATTTCATCCAAAGAAATGAACTGAGATGATTCCCACTCAATGGTTTGCAACAGCTCGTAGAGCAGACTGGTCAACCAGTGCTCCAAGGTTTTGTCCTCCGGTTTTTCTGAGAATTGCTCCCAGGCCTTGACGACCACCTCATCAACCAGTTCTTCCGAGGCAATGAAGTCCGGCTTTACCACACCCTCCATCTCAAGGATTGTCAGCTCTCTTTTGGCCTGCTCTTCCAGGAAAGTGACAATGGGGCGCAATAGGGCAAAAAAGGACTCTTTCCGGTTGCTTTTTTCATCCTCAATCAGCATTGGTAGCGAAGAGGCAAGATCGGCTACATTTCTTTGCTTGCGTTGCTGTCGAAATGTGTGATGAACCAGGTTTTTATATTTTTGGACAGCTGCAGCAAGGCCATCAGCTAGTGTGTCGAGGGTGGCAGTCAGCGTGACTGCAGAACTCTGGACAGCCAAAGAACGGCCAGGTATTTCCAAGACGGCCCTGGCCTCATACTGTTCAACCCTTTTGGGATGATAATAAACGGAAAGACGAATCTTCTTGGCACTGGTAGGGATAACCGAGGCTAACCGCTCAATCTCGCTCAGCTTGTGCTGCCAGTAGGTGCGGATTTCAGATTTGATTTTTTTTGAACAGTTACTGAAAAACCACTGGATATTCATATTGCCCTCCGTCATGATCGTACTTTCTAGTATTGAAGGATCCGGTAAGGTTCAGGTTAAGCATCAATCCTCTCAGGTACTAATAAAAAACCTACTAATGCTGTGATGGTTAAAAAAAACCAGCGCTAGGGTGAGCTCAGGCAGAGATTGAACCAGGACATTGGGAAGCCGAAATTGAGCAAGAATGACCCTGGCACTGGTCGGGGAGGTATTACTTTATGTTAATCTGCTTTATTGCAGGGTTGGGCAAGGCCTTTCTTGGCATGGTCACAGTTAGTACTCCCTTTTTGTAGGATGCTTGAACCTTGTCCTGGTTCGCATCATCAGGAAGGGCTAAAACCCTCTGAAATGAACCATATGAACGCTCCACTCGGTAGTGGTTTTTTCCTTTTTCTTTTTCTTCCTGTTTCTTTTCCCCACTTATCGTAAGGGTATTGTTAACGACTTCCAGCTTGATGTCTTTTAGGTCAACACCAGGAACCTCAATACTGATAGTATATTCTTTGTCATTGACGCCAATGTCCACCATGGGCTTGAGCAGGTTACCTGCGAGAGGACTCGGGAATAGGCTACCAACCCTATGGGAGGGAAATCCGAATCCTTGAAAAAAATTGTCAAATAACTTGTCCATCTCTTGGTGGAGTTGGTTAATTGATCCTGACAATTGCCTTTGTGGCATATGGTTGTCTTGCTGGGCTGCTACTGTAGCACCTGATTCCTCTTCCTCGTTTTTAAACCAATTCCAAGGTACTAGTTTTTTGAAGTCCA
>JAOZSN010000209.1:0-1900 GCA_029939635.1 Deltaproteobacteria bacterium | reverse complement strand
GATTCCTCTTCCTCGTTTTTAAACCAATTCCAAGGTACTAGTTTTTTGAAGTCCATTATGCACCTCCAACCAACAAAAAAGCGGGAAACCATCCTGAGACGATTCCCCGCTTTTTTTCTAATGTTTTGGGGTTAGAATTGTATCGTCTCAAATATCAGTGGTTTTATATAATGATAAATAACGAGTTTAGGTTGATACCTCCTTTAAGCTGCTTTGATTTCAATTTGCTTAGGCTTGGCGGCCTCAGACTTTGGTAGATGTAGCTTGAGTACGCCATCCTTTAGTTCCGCCCCGACCTTGCCAACGTCAATGGTCTGGGGAACGGAAAAGGTTCGTCTGAATTCGACATTTTCAAATTCTTCCCAGCTTGCCGCACCAGTGGCTTCCAGCTTTCGTACCCCGGAAATATCCAGTTTGCCGTTATCGATATTGACAGCAATATCCTCTTTGGCAACGCCTGGCATGTCAGCATGGAGTAGAATTTCATCGTCATTTTCATATATGTCAACCACCGGTGTGATTGTCGCAAGTTCATGGCTTCTTTCCGGTAGAGACTCTTCTCTGGTTGTGATGTTTGCTTTCTCAGTCATGGCTAAACCTCCAATGATTTCAATACAAGGATAAATGATTCACTATTTGATATCGATTTGTTTTGGTTTGGCAGCCTCAGCCTTTGGCAAAGTCATGGTGAGAATGCCGTTTTGCAGGCCTGCCTCAACCTTTTCCACATCCACATCAGCCGGTAAGGTAAAGCTGCGGGTGAAGGCGGCTGGGTGCCGTTCCACGCGATGAACTTTATAGCCCTCCGGAGCGTCTGATTTCTGGCTACCACTCAGTTCAAGGTAGTTTCCTTGAATTTTAACATTTATGTCCTCCTTAGACAGCCCAGGGGCTTCCGCTCTGATTTCGAAATGGTCCCCATTGTCATAGAGATTGGTGCGAGGAGATGCCTCTGCAACTCGCAATCCGTAGTCGCCATAAGGTCTGTCATATTCGGTGTACAGTCTGTTCATCCGGGATCGAAACAGATCCATGGCCCCAAACATCCGTTCAATGTCATTTATTCTTGTCCACATAACCGTTCCTCCTATTTTTTTATTACCTCACGCTTACCCTGTGTCAAATACTTGTTGAGGCAAGGTAAGCATCCTCCAACCAGCCGGAATGACAAATAAATATTTCTTCCATATTGCCATGGCTAGTTGCTTATCATCCCATGCCAGAATTTTAATTACGAAAAAACAGTTGTCAATATAGCTAAGAATTTTTTTCATAATTCCACCCATATTACTTTTATGGTATATATTGACAAGGTAATATGACGCACATATATTAAAGCCATGGAGGCCTGAGATGAAGTCTGGAACTACCCAAAAAAGCAAGACGCAACTTCGGTTGACGGTGGATGAGCTAAAGAGAAAGCAATCCGTCAGAGCGACTTTTCAACTGCCGCATCATATAATTGAACTACTCAGTGTGATTGCAGGTCAGCTGGGCATTAAGCAAAAATCACTCTTTGACCAGCTGATTGAAGATTCTTCGGTGTTGGATCAGGTTGCAGAGGAGGCCAGAGGATACTCTAATGATACCCAGGAGCGCCAACAAAAGACCTTTGTGATTAGCAGAAGGTCGCTTCTCTCTCTTAATAAAATAGCGAAGCAGCAGAGAATACCCAGAGATGTTTTGGTTGAGATTTCCATAAAGAGACTTTTGCCTATTATTGATGGCGAGCTTGCCCGACATGAGAAGAGAAAGGCCTTGTTGAAGAAAATGAAAAACTCTCTGCACAAGGAGCAAGAGTTGCTGAAAGAAGTTGGCGAGCAACTGGGAGAGAACGATTTTCTCTATGAAATGATTCAGGCCCAGGTAGAGCTTGCCCAAAGAAATATTTCCGCAGTGG
>JAOZSN010000208.1 GCA_029939635.1 Deltaproteobacteria bacterium | reverse complement strand
TGTGCCGGGCTGGGATTGCCATGGCCTGCCCATTGAGCTTAATGTTGACAAGGAGTTGGGGGCCAAGAAAAAAGAGATCCCCAAACTCTCTTTCCGGGCCGCATGTCGTAAATATGCCGGTAAATGGGTCAAGACCCAGATGAAGGAGTTTAAGCGCTTTGGTGTTTTGGGAGACTGGGATAACCCCTATCTTACCATTAAATATAGTTATGAGGCCGCCATTGCCCGCGAGTTTAACAGTTTTTTGCTAAACGGCTCGGTGGTGCGTAGCAAAAAGCCGGTCTACTGGTGTTCCTCCTGTGTTACGGCCCTGGCCGAGGCCGAGGTGGAGTATGCAGATCATAGCTCTACCTCTATTTATGTGAAGTTTGCCGTGGAGGATGATTTAGGCGATGTGGTGCCGGAGCTGGCTGGCAAAAAGGTCTCTGTGGTTATCTGGACCACCACCCCCTGGACCCTGCCTGCCAACCTGGGCGTGGCATTGCACCCCAGCTTTGATTACGCTGCCTATGAGGTGAATGGTGAGGTGCTCATCATGGCCAGGGAGCTTGCAGAACAGGGCTTTGCCCGCTTTGGTCTGGCTGATTATACTGAGTTGGCCGTCTTTGGTGCTGGTTTGTTGGAAAAACGTACCTGTCGCCACCCCTTTTTGGAGCGCTCCTCCCTTATTGTTTTGGCTGATTATGTTACCCTGGAAACAGGTACTGGTTGTGTGCACACCGCCCCTGGGCATGGTCGGGAGGATTATATCACTGGCCTGCGCTATGATCTGGATGTGCTCAGCCCGGTGGATGATAGAGGTATTTTTACCCATGAAGCTGGCCCCTATATGGGCATGCATATCAATAAGGCCAACCCGGTTATCTGTGAGGATTTGGCCAAGAGTGGCGCTTTACTGGCCAAAGATGATATGAGCCACAGCTATCCCCATTGTTGGCGCTGCAAAAAACCGGTAATCTTCCGGGCCACCGAACAGTGGTTCATTGGTATGGATGAGTCGGGCCTGCGTGATAAGGCCATGGCTGCCATTAAGGATGTCAAGTGGACACCATCCTGGGGTATGGAACGTATCTTGGGTATGGTAGAAGGTCGGCCTGATTGGTGTCTGTCACGGCAGCGCACCTGGGGTGTACCCATCACTGCTATCCTCTGTAAGAAATGTGGCAAGATTCAGAATGATGAAAAGGTCAATGAGCGCATTGATGCGTTATTCCTGCAGGAAGGAGCTGATGCCTGGTTTAGCCATGAGATCAGCGATTTCCTGGGTGCTGATGCCGTCTGTAGTTGCGGTTCAGCTGAGTTCAGCAAGGAGGAGGATATCCTTGATGTCTGGTTTGACTCGGGCGTCAGCTTTGCTGGTGTCTTAGAAGAGCGCGGTCTGCCCGTACCAGCTGATCTCTACCTTGAAGGCTCTGATCAGCATCGTGGTTGGTTTCAAAGTTCCTTGCTGGCGGCAGTGGGCACCCGTGGTCATGCGCCTTATAAGGGTGTGCTCACCCATGGTTTTGTGGTGGATAAGCATGGCAAAAAGATGTCCAAGTCTGTGGGTAATGTCATTGCCCCAGAGGAGATTATTAAGAAGTATGGCGCTGATATTCTGCGTCTCTGGGTGTCGTCCGAGGATTATTATGACGATATCAAGATCTCTGATGAGATCATGGGCCAGCTCTCGGATGCCTATCGCAAGATCCGCAATACCATCCGCTATCTGCTCAGTAATCTAAATGATTTTAACCCGGATACGGATCGGGTTTCCTTGGGCGATATGGAGGAGCTCGATCGTTGGGCCCTGGCCCAATATGAGAGAACCAAGAGGCGGGTGCTTAATGGCTATGAGTCCTTTGAGTTTCATCCAGTCTTTCATGCCATCCAGCAATTTTGTACGGTGTCCATGAGTAATTTTTATTTTGATATTCTTAAAGACCGCCTTTACTCTGAGTTGCCTGATTCACGTCTGCGCCGTTCGGCCCAGACCGTACTCCATGAGATCCTCGACGGCTTAGTTCGCTTGATGAGTCCGGTCCTCAGCTTTACCATGGCCGAGACCTGGCCTATGTTGCCAGCCCAGGCCGGCAAAGAGGAGAATATTTTTGTTGCCCTCTTTCCTGAGGAGAATGATGCCTACCTCCAGGCTGAATTGTATGCTGATTGGCAACAACTCCAGCGGGTTCGTGGCGAGATCACTAAGGCCCTGGAGCTGGCGCGGCGCGATAAGGTGATCGGCCATCCCTTGGAGGCTGAGGTATGGCTGCAGATTGATGATGAAGATGTTAGTACTTTTTTGACTGAGAAATGGGCATTATTGGAGAAAATCACCATTGTTTCTGCCCTGCATCGCAGTAGTGAAGACCTTGCTGATGCTGTGCAGAGTGACGAGCTAAAGGGGTTTCGTGTGCAGGTGAAACCTGCCCGTGGCGAAAAATGTGAGCGTTGTTGGGCTCGCAGTGAGACAGTGGGAAAAAGCAGTGAACATCCTACCATCTGCACACGCTGCGTGGCTGTGGTGGAGGCGCTCAATGGCTAAGGCCACTAAAGAAAATTTGGCAAAAGCTGTGCAGCGTTTTTATTTCCTGGTCTCCATTGTTCTCGGGGTCATTGCCCTGGATCAGGGCACCAAGTTGCTGGTCATGAACACCTTTGCCCTCTATGAGATCAAACCGGTGGTGCCTGGTTTTTTTAACCTTACCTACCTGCATAATTCCGGTGCTGCCTTTGGCCTGCTGGCCAATGTGCAAGGGGCCTGGAAACAATGGTTCTTTGTTGGTGTCGCAGTAGTGGCAATTTATGTAATCCTGCAGCTCTTTAAGCAGTATGGTCTGCATAAAAGTTTTATGTTCACCCAGGCCCTGGGATTCATCGGTGGTGGTGCTTTAGGCAACGTCATTGATCGCCTGCGTTATGGCTCGGTGATTGATTTTCTTGATGTCTATATCGGTACCCGCCATTGGCCAGCCTTTAATGTGGCTGACTCGGCCATTTGTATCGGGGTTGGGTTATTTATCTATGCCTCTATCTTTCTGGATGAAAAACAGGAAGAGGATGCGGCGCGGCAAAATTAGTTTCGTTAACCTTTTTTTGGAATTTTTATGAGTAAAACAGCAATTATATTTCCTGGTCAGGGCTCCCAATTTGTTGGTATGGGGCAGGCTTTTTTAGAGAGTGATGCCGCTGCCCAGGCATTGATGGCAAAAGCTGAAGAGATCAGTGGTTTTCCTTTGGGTCGGCTCTGTACGGAAGGCCCCATGGAGGATCTTACCCGCACCCTGCATCTGCAACCAGCCATGACCGTACTTAATCTTATCTGCTGGCAGGCCTTGAATAAGGCTGGTGTGCAGGCAGATTTTTTTGCTGGGCATAGTCTGGGGGAATATTCTGCCCTTTGTGCCTCTGGCGTGTTGTCTGTGGAAGATTGCCTGGGACTGGTCACAGAACGCGGCCGTCTTATGGAACGGGAGGCCACCGCAAACCCTGGTGCTATGACTGCAATCCTTAAGCTGGATATTGCTGCAGTGGAAGAGGTGGTGGATGCCTGTCAGGACAAGGGCGTGGTGACGGTGGCAAACTATAATACCAGTCAGCAGATTGTTATCTCTGGTGAGGCTGCTGCTGTGGCTGTTGCCGGTGAGTTGGCTGGAGAGCGTGGTGGTCGGGCCATTGTCCTGCCAGTGAGTGGTGCCTGGCATAGTTCCCTTATTAGCGGTGCTATTCCTGATTTTGAAAAGGCCATGTCTACAGCCCAGTTTAATGCCCCTAAGGGTACGGTCATTTTTAATGTGACAGCAGCCTCGGAAAATGAGCCTGATGAGATTCGTGCTATCATGAGTCGTCAGATTGCTGCCCGAGTGCGCTGGTATGATTCTGTCAATGCCATGGTTGAGCAGGGCGTTACCACCTTTATTGAGGTTGGCCCGAAAAAGGTGCTCACTGGCATGATGAAGAAATTACTCCCGGCGGGTCATGA
>JAOZSN010000071.1:8814-14733 GCA_029939635.1 Deltaproteobacteria bacterium | reverse complement strand
AGTATCAATGCAGATATTGACAATTTTGGCAAATTACGTTTCACCGACTCCACCCAAGGAGATTCAGCCCTGTCTGTCACCAACTTCTACACCATTTCCGGTAACCAATCAGTACCATTTGGTGGTTTGCAAGAGTTTGACACCTCCTTCTACATGCCTCTCCAGGGGGCCACATCCACGGTTGGTGGTGCTCCTGCCACTGCTGCCACAGAACTGACATCATGCTTTGATAATCAGGCAACGCCACTGGCCATGGCTGCAGGTGATGTCTTCACCTTTGCCGGTGATGATGTGGCAGGTGTTCCCATCCCTGGCGGTACCACTTTTACCGTAGTCGCTCCATTACCAGGACCACCAGTAGTTCCAGGAACCCAGATACAGGACCTGCTTACTGCCCTGGAAACAGCCTATAGCGGTGGCGTTGTTGGTGCTGCCACCGCCACCATTGACACCTCCGGTCGCATCCGGGTTATCGATAATACACCTGGTGCCAGTGGCCTGGATGTCCGTCTCAGCATTGCCAGTCCTGGCGGTGCTGAACCATGGGGTATCACTGCTATCTCCCCCCCAAATCCCGTGATGTCTGCGGCTTACCGCGGCAATGTCAATATCACATCTTCTAAACAGGTAATTACCTCCATCAGTCGAGGTCTTTCCACCAATAGTGGCAATGTACCAGCCATCACAGCCCAGACTCCTTGGAACTCTGTATATGATGAAGAAGGATTTGGTGGTCCTCTCAACCCATCCGAAATTATCACTGGCGCAACCATGGATTTTACCGGCGTCTTTGGAGCAGTGGGAAACACGACAAATGTAGCATCTCAATTTATTGTCCAAAACTCAGGAGAACAATCCCATTGGTCGGCCACAGCGCCACTGACCACGGGCACTGTCCAGGATCTCCTTAATTTTCTAGAATTCACCTTCCAGGCCGAGGCGCGTATTGACTCGGCCGGGCGCCTGCAACTGACGGACTGGGAGGCAGACACAACCTCCCGTGCCAGCGCCTTGGCCATCACAGACATTACCTACTCAGCTGGCATTGCTGAGCCCTTTGGCACTGGCCAGCGCTTTGAAACACATCCCGCTGATATTGGTACCGAGGATGGCAGCCAGATGGGTGACACGGTGAGTAATCGCTTCCGACCCGAGGCCCTGGCCACCACCCAATACGCAAACTCCTCTACCACTATCTTCCAGGATCAGGACGGCTTTTCTTCTGGCTTTCTGCAGTCGGTATCAGTGGATACAGAGGGTATTATCACTGGCCATTACTCCAATGGCCAGGTTCTGGAGAAGGTGCAGGTGGCCCTGGCCAATTTCAATAATCTTACCGGTCTGTATAAGAAGGGCGGCAATATTTTCACCGAAACCACCTCTTCCGGTGCCCCCACCACTGGTGCCCCTGGCGATAATGGCCTGGGCAGTATTGCTCCCAATGCCCTGGAGATGTCCAATGTTGATCTTGGTAACGAGTTTGTTAAACTCATCACCACCCAGCGTGGCTTCCAGGCCAACTCCAAGATCATTACCACCACCGATGACATGCTCAACGATTTGATCAATATCAAACGCTAGAAATAGCCATTACACCTAAACCATCACAGGCCCCAGCACATGCTGGGGCCTTTTTTTGTCCTGGGCCGAGACCCTATCTATCCCCTTCTGCCACAACGCTAAATAGCTGTATTTTTTACATGTCATCCCTTGTTATTTACCCCCGTTCTCCTGTACACTTTTACATAACTCTTGCAAATCTCGTCAATTCTGCCCCTGCTTCTCTGTTATGAAAACACCTAGTGCCCAACCCAGCCCCTTAACGCTGCAGGAACGCATGCGCGCCCTCATCATCTTTTCCACTACCATTGTCCTTATCGTGGGAATATTTGGTTTTTGGAAAATCAGGCAATTCCATCTCCATCATCTTGATATCCAGACCTCCTCGGCTAAGCTGCAGAACAATCTCCAACAAAACTTCACCGCTACCCGCGTCCTCGGCAACATCCGCTCCAACCTTCAACTCTATATGCAGTCAGCAGATGACGGTGTACTGAGTATCATCCGTAATGATGCCCAGACCCTCCGCAACACCTTGCCAACAGAATTACATCAGGAGCTGAATCACCTGCAGGAAATTATCAATATCCTGGCCATCCGCATGAAGAGTCTCCAAAAAAATAATGGCCAAATCCCTCAGGCAGAACAGGCCATTGCTGACACCATGCGGCAGATTATCACTAATTTCCCCGGCAAACTCGGTCAAGAAATCTTTCCCATTGCCAGCAAAGCACGCCTCGCCCATCAACAGATTTATGTGGAATCCATTATTTCAGGCCAAATAGACCCAATTAAAGAAGGTCAACTGCAAATTGCCAAGGCCATTGAGGAGGTTGACAAAAAGCTAGGGGCAATCACTGCCCATCTGCCATCTGCCCAGCAGGAAAATATCGTTGCCAAACTGCAGGACAATTTTTATTGGCTGGATGAGGCCAGCTCCACAGTGGCAGCCATCCGCCTCACCACCCTGGAGACTGAAATTGAAATTGTCACCACCCTCCACAAGCTTAAAAATGCCGTGGCCCAAGACTCGTTAGATCGGAATAAGGCCTCTTTCAGCCTCATGGAAAACGGCATGGATATGGCTCAACAGAATATTCTCTTTCTAGTAGTTGGCCTTCTTGTTCTTGCCCTGCTCTTTATTGTCATCAGCCTGATTATCAGTAAAAATCTGATCCTCCCCCTGGTGGATTTTGTTGCCTTACTAAGAAATTTAAGCCGCATGATGACAGGCCAACGTGAAAAATCCAGTGCTGACGACTCTCATCTCCAACATCTTTCCACCTTTATCAACAAACGGCGTGACGAGATCGGTGAGGTAGCCTTGGCCATCAAGGAAATGCTGACCAATATGCAATCCATCTCCTTTTTCCGCCAAACCATTGAGGCGGATGAGAGCACTGAAGAAATCTACAAGAGATTAGCTCGCATCTTCACCGACAAACTAGACCTTAAGATGTTTGTCATTTATGAAAAACTGCGTGGCCACGAATCCATGGAGCATGTCTACTGCCAGCCAACCGAACTGACAGGTGAGCTACCGGAATTTGCCATGGCCAATAGCTGCCGGGCCAAACGCACCGGTGCCATCGTCACCTCCTACGATGACCAGCATATCTGCAATATCTATCCCTTTCCAGACTGCCTTGATCATTACTGTGTGCCGATGATTGTTGGCGGTCACGTCATTGGTGTGGTGCAGTTTCTCTTTCGTAAAGAGATGAGTGCTAAGGAGAAAAGCAAGGCGAGTGGTCGTATAGCTGAGGCCCAGAACTTTATCGCTGAGACCCTGCCCGTGTTGCAGAGTAAACACCTGGCCGCAGAGATGGAAGAGATGGCCACCAAGGACCAGCTCACCGGCCTCTTTAATCGTCGCTATTTAGAGACATCACTGGATCAAATGGTGGCAGGCATCAGGCGCCGTGGAACTACCCTGGGTATCCTGATGTGTGATCTTGATTACTTCAAGCAGGTTAATGATTCCTATGGCCATGATGCCGGAGATGCGGTGTTAAGCCAGCTGGCCAGTGTCCTAATCAATGCAGTACGGAGTTCAGATCTGGTCATCCGCTTTGGCGGCGAGGAATTTCTTATCCTCCTGGTTGACTGTGACCCAGGTATGAGCGTAAGCCTTGCCGAGAATATTCGCAAGTCAGTGGAGGATTATAAATTCCAGGCCGTTGGGCAAACCATCCAAAAAACCACCAGCATTGGCATCGCTGAATTCCCATTCACCGAAAACCAAGGGATTTGGGAGGCCATCAAATTTGCCGATGTTGCCCTCTATAAGGCAAAGGATAGTGGCCGTAACCGTGTAGAGGTCTTTGACCAGACCATGTGGAAGGAAGCAGCGTATTGAGTTAGAATTATAAGTGCTTAATCAGCCCATACAATTTCTCCACCATCTCCTCCATCTCTATTGGCTTGGCAACAAAGTCATCCATTCCTGCCTCAAGACAGGCATGGCGGTCAGCAGGCAGGATATTAGCAGAAACAGCTATCACCGGCAGACCGGCAAATTCTTTATGCTGGCGAATGATACGGGTGGTGGCCATGCCATCAAGCTCCGGCATCTGCATATCCATGAGCACTCCGGCAATGGTCTCCCCCTGCTCCTCCAAAACCATAAGAGCCTCCCGGCCACTGCCGGCCTCTAGCACCCGTAAGCCAGCATGCTCTAAAAGTTGACGCAGCACCTGGCGATTGATGTCATGGTCATCCACCACTAAAAGGGTCAAACCATGTAACTTAGCCAGCATATTTTTTTGAGCGACCTCATCCTCATGATTTGGTGCTAACTCAAGGGGCTGATGCTGTAAGGCTGCCTGCAAGGCATTGTATAACTGCGGTGTGGTCACGGGTTTGGTAATATAGCCAGAAAAGCCGCGCTTGCCTGCCTGCTCACGCAAAATCTCATTACCATAGGCCGAGACGAGAACCATGGTGGGCAGTTCAGGACCTTTGAAGCGTTCAGCCATTTCCTCGGCCACCTGCAGTCCATCCATTTCCGGCATACTCCAATCCAGCAGGAGCAAATCATAATAACGATCTGGGGTTACTTGGTTCAAGGCAGCAATAGCCTTGCGCCCTGAAGAAACCGTGCCCACCCGGCAATCAAGGCTGCGCAATTGGCGGGCAATAATCTCCCTGGCAGCGTTATTGTCATCCACCACCAAGACACGTTTCCCCTGCAAACCGTCCTGCGTTAACACAGTCTGGCGATGTACGGCAAAGCTGGCGGTGAACCAAAAATCTGCTCCCTTGCCCTCCTCACTTGCCACGCCAATTTCACCATTCATCAAGGCCACCAGGTTCTTGCAAATGGCCAGGCCCAGACCAGTTCCACCATAGGATCGGCTGGTAGAGACATCTGCCTGAGAAAAATCACTAAAGATTTTTTCTGCTTGCCCAGCAGAGAGGCCTATACCGGTATCGCGCACGGAAAAATTAAGCTGCACACTGCCATCAGACCAGTGACCAACCGCCACCGAGACAACAACCTCCCCCTCTTTGGTGAATTTAACACTATTACTGAGCAGATTGAGCAACACCTGGGAAAGGCGCAATGGGTCCCCTTTTAAGGACAGGGGCACATCAGGATCAACATCAAAGAGTAACTCAATTTTCTTGTTGGCTGCAGCAACACTCATCACCCCAGCCAACCGATCAAGGATTTCACTCAGTTCAAAATCGATCTCCTCAAGCTCTAACTTGCCAGACTCAATTTTTGAAAAATCTAGAATATCATTAATAATGCCCAGGAGCAGGTGGGCAGAGCTGTTAAGCTTGGAGAGAAAATCACGTTGCTGATAGGTAAGCTCTGTCTCCAAAACCAAGTTACTGAAACCAACAATGGCATTCATGGGGGTACGTATTTCATGACTCATACTGGCCAAAAATTTCCCCTTGGCCGCACTGGCCTTGTCAGCCATGTCTTTGGCATCTAGAAGATCGTCCTCCATCTGGCGCCGTTCGGTCATATCTACCCAATAGCCATACCAGACAGGTTGACCCTGCTCATCAAGATGACAAACCGCCTTACCATAGACCCAGCAGTGCTGGCCATCACCCTTTTCTATCTGAAAATCATCACTCCACAGGCTCAAATCACTCCCTGGCCGATGCATGGTCTGCTGCAAACGAAGGCGATCAACCAAAGCCACATTACGAAAAAAAGCGTTAAAATCAGCAGTCAATTCCTCGGCACTGATCCCCATCAACTCATCAATGCCATTACTGACAAAGGAGAAGCTGCCCTTATCATCGTCCTGTTGATATTGATAGACAACACCTGGAAAGGTATCGGTGATATCACGCAAACGCTGCTGCTCCTGCTCCTTCATCCTGTCCTGCTCAAGC
>JAOZSN010000071.1:0-8804 GCA_029939635.1 Deltaproteobacteria bacterium | reverse complement strand
CTTGGACAAAGACAAGGATACGTACCAACCAGGCATAGGAGGCGGGAAACCAGCCAGTTTTATCGGAGAGAACTGCTAATGTCCAGCCACCATGAGGATCATGCCAATCAATGCGGGCACGAAACACCGCATACTCCACACCATCAATGGTCACCTCGTCAGCCTTGAGATCAAAGGGCAGAACCTGGGGAGCCGTATCTGAAAAAACATGACCAAATTGCCGTATCTCCTTAACCCTCTGCAGAGCATCGGCTGAGAGAGGGGCACCACTATGGAAGATAAACTCTGGCCGATTGGTGGCATAGACAATATCCTGCGGTGACATGAGCAGGGCCGGGCCAGGGAAATTTGCCAGCAACTCATCAATATGAGTGGCAGCCATCTTCATTGCCACGGCCCCAATAATTGTTGAACGCCTGGAGGCCTGCTCATAGATGGGAGCAGCAAAATAGACACCTCGCTCCCCGGAACTGGAACCCACCCCAGCATAGACACTGGCTATGCCCTTCATGGCCTGCTGAAAATAAGGACGCCACGCTACCTTCTTGCCGGTTGATTTCTTGGTACGCAGGGTCTCGTAGGCCACGATCTCCCCTTCCGGACTCATAACAAAGGTTGTCAAGGCGGCATATTCCTCCCGTGGAATACGGAGCTTGGCCAACACCTGCGGATCATCAGGGGGCAATTTACCCTGCGCAACCTCTTTGACCAGTTCATCGGTAATACCCAACATCATGGCAGCACCCATGGCACGGCCACTTAAAGTCTCCACCTGAATATTGAAAATATCTTTCTTCAGCCCTTCATGGAGTTCTGCCAAGCGGCCAGACTCCACCCGATTACCAATATAGAAAGAAAAACCCCAGGCCAAGACCAAGGCAACCAGCACCAGGCCACCCCACATACAGGTGTATTTGGAACAAAATTTTTTCATAACAAAACGAGCACTTCATAATTTAGGAGTCAGCAGGCAGAAGAAGAACTCCTAAACCACACCTGACTCCTGTGTGTTAATAAAACATCCAGTCCACGCGACCTACTCCTAGCTCTCCCGCATCGCACTCACGCCAACCTTGCCATAATTACTGGCGCCACATTCGTTCTTGCCAAGATCCATCTCATTTTGCTCATCCTCACTGACCTCAAGCCAACCGCCATTTATCTTGCGGATATCCCCATACACAGCGGGTTGAGGGCGAAGATTGTCCTTGACATACTGGGCAAACATCCGCTCATGGACAAAATGAAAGGCGACATTATTCTTCTTCACCTCAGCCAAGGTGGCCATAAAAATAGTATCACCAGCAATAAGATAACAGGTAGAGCCCAGGGTGTGACCTGGGGTGTGGATGGCCTTGATTTCCGGCCCATCTGCCAAGTGGGAAATGGCCTGATCTGTAGCAGGAGTAAAAGGAAAGCCTGCCGCCTTAAAATCTATGCCACTGGCAATGATCTCGGCCCCGAACTCCTTTTGGGCCTGGGGGGAACCTGAGATATAATCGGCCTGGCGGTGGGTCTCAAAGGTTTTGACAATGGTGGCGCCTTTACTGGCAACAAAATCATGATACACCTCAACGGAACGGGACGGATCAAAAAGAGCAGCCTCCTTGCCATTGATGAGCACATAACTGCATGAGGCCTTACCAGGCCGAATCATTTGATACAACTCAAAACCATCAACCGCTATGACCTGTTTGGCGGCCAACATATTACCCCAGGAGACAATGCCGCCCTCCAAATAGCCCACATCAGTAAAGCCATGTTCGGTGAGCTGATCTGCCACAAATTTGGCCGACCCCTCCTTGGCACAGACTATTCGGATTTTACGGCCCGGAGGTACCAGGGAAATGCCACCATCAACATCTTCAATGAAATCATAATAGGGAATATTGATATAGGGTAATAAATGGGGTCCTTCAATGGCAAAATTATCAAAATCCTTCTCATTACGGACATCAAGCAGAACAAAATCAGGTTCTCCGCACAGCCAGTCAAATAACTCATTTGCCGTGTACATAAACGCTGTTGAATCGTTCATTATTTCCCTATTTTCCTATTTATAATTTCTAGAAACAGCATTAATTTCACTATCATACCTAAAAAGTCAACTCCCTTCAGCCTTTTCTTCACCCTTACCATAGAGACTGACCAGACGAGCAACCACAACCATGGCAAAGAACTGCCCCAACACGGCCTCAGCCTGACAAAGACCAGCGGCACCGATGGTCTGGGGAGTGATATCCCCATAGCCCAGAGTGGTCAGGGTAATAAAGCTAAAGTAGTTAAAAATATGCCCCCATGCCCTGATCTATATTTTCGTAACGTGTTAATAAACTTCCGGAAAAAGAGCCTGGGACAATATAGAGGCAGAGGGTAGCGGCCAGCACATTGGCAGTGACCCGCTTGGCGTGCAAAATCTGGTTAGAAAAAGAAAAGATGAGCAGGGCCAGATAAAACACAACGAGGAAGTTTGCCACCATGGGCGATAAGGTTAGCAGATCAAAAAGCCCAAGCCAGAACAGCACCAGGGTACAGGCCATAAGCAGCACAGCATAAGAAAATTCATGGTTTTGCCGGTGAACCGCATAGATGGAAAAAAAAACACGAAAGAAAAGGAGAGCCCCAGCAGGATATGGGCATAGGGCAGGCCAAGAAAAAAAGGTTCCACCAACAGGTACAACACCATCCAGAAAAGCAAATTCTTAAAGCCTTTATCAGGGCCTAGTTTTTTCATTTCCCCATCACCGTCCACAAATCCCTGCTACCCTAAGGCTACATCAAGAATCATCATAACAGAAAAGCCAGCCATGGTGGCCATGGTGACCAGATCAATATTAGCCTGTTCCCTTTGTGATTCAGGAATCAGCTCTTCCACTACCACAAAAATCATGGCTCCAGCCGCAAAACAGAGGGCATAGGGCAGAATATGCTGCATTTTAAGAACAAATAAGGCACCAAGTACCCCTGCAATGGGCTCCACAATACCAGAGGCCTGGCCCAATAAAAAGCTTTGCCCGCGACTCACCCCCTCCCGCCGTAAAGGCATGGACACCGCCGCCCCTTCCGGAAAATTCTGAATACCAATACCAATGGCCAGAGCCACTGCACCACCAATAGTAGCAGAGGGCAGATCAGCAGCAACCGCGCCAAAGGCCACACCCACCGCCAGCCCCTCAGGAATATTATGCATGGTTATGGCCAGAACCAGCAGTGTGCTGCGTTGCCACGAGGTCTTCACCCCTTCACTTTGTGACATTTCCAGGCCAGGATGGAGGTGGGGCAAAAACATATCCATAAGCCGCATGAAGATGCCACCACCCATAAAGCCTATAACTGCCGTGAGCCAGGGCACATGGCCCAATCCCTCGGCCATCTCAATGCCAGGAGCCAATAAAGACCAGAAACTTGCGGCAATCATGACTCCTGCGGCAAAGCCAAGCATGGAATCCATAACCTTAGGATTAACGGTTCGAGAAAAAAAGACCAATGCTGCCCCAGCCGCTGTAATCCCCCAGGTAAAAAGGGTGGCAAAAAAGGCCTGGGTTACAGGATTATATTGCTGAATAAATTCAATCATTGTTAGGTTATAGCGAAGTTAGCGGCCACTGTACAGACTGGTTTGCAAAAGAGAACAAGAATGTTTATTGTAGCACCTCATCAAAACCCCACTTTTACCCTCTTATATGGAATGTACTAGCTCAATGACCTTTTCCGCCTCAACGCCTCTGCCTGTCCTTGGCTTCAGTGCCTATGGCAGCAATACAGGTAAAACCACCCTGCTCAAAAAAATCATCCCCCTGCTAAAAGCACGTGGGCTACATCCTGCCCTGATCAAACATGTTCATTGCGGCTTTGATATTGATACACCGGGCAAGGACAGTTATGAGTTTCGTCAGGCCGGGGCAGATCAAGTTCTGGTGGCCTCTGGAGAACGGTGGGCCTTAATGAGAGAGGAACCCCAAGAAAATGACTATCCAGACCTGCTGACCATGGTGCGTCATATCGACCCTGACCATGCCGATATTATCCTGGTGGAAGGCTTTAAGGAGGCACGTCATGCCAAGCTAGAGGTACACCGCCAGTCAACTGGCAACCCCTGCCTTTTCCCTGATGATGATACCATCATTGCTGTGGCCAGCGACAGCCCTGCTGAGCTGAAAACAGATCTCCCCCTTCTTGACCTGAACAACCCCAAGCAGGTGGTAGATTTCATAATTGCCCGTTGCCAGCTATAATACACTCCCACCTACCTGATCACTTCCAAATCATAAAAATCTTTGCTTACTTGGGAATTTCCTCCCTGCACACGCCTCATTACAATAGACTGCTATTGTAATGCCGCCCCGCCCTACAGAGAAAACTTGCCATATCTGTTATGGCGAAAGAATAGACACCGAGGCCATATGATGAACACAAATATCATTAAAAAACTCGCCTTAATCGCTGGCGGCTGTATTTTAGTTGCCCTGTTTTTTTCCTTTGATCTTGGCCAGTACCTGACCCTGACCTACCTTAAAGAGTCCCAGGCCCGCTTTACCGACCTTTACCAGGCCAAACCAGCCACGGTCATTGGCAGCTATATGACCATCTATATCCTGGTCACCGCCCTTTCCCTGCCCGGGGCTGTCATCCTCACCCTGACTGGTGGAGCACTCTTTGGCCTGGGGACTGGCCTTATTATTGTTTCCTTTGCCTCCTCCATCGGTGCCACTGTCGCCTTCTTTGCGGCCCGCTTTATCCTGCGCGATTGGGTGCAGAACAAATTTGGCGACAAATTAACCACCATCAACGAAGGTATGGCTCGCGAAGGTGCCTTTTATCTCTTCACTCTGCGCTTGATCCCGGTCTTCCCCTTCTTTGTCATTAACCTGGTCATGGGACTCACCAAGATGAAGCTTACCACCTTCTACTGGGTCTCCCAACTGGGCATGCTGGCTGGCACTGCTGTCTTTATCAATGCCGGCAAAGAGCTGGGCAAGATTGACTCGATATCAGGTATCCTCTCTCCTGGTCTCATAGGATCCTTTGTTATCCTCGGCCTCTTCCCCCTGCTGGTCAAAAAGCTGGTCACCTTCATTCAAGGGAGAAAAACATGAACCCCTTTGCCACGCTTATTAACACGCCCTATACGGGTGACAACCTGGACAGCCAGCTCACGGCCAACGCCATAGCTTTTATCAACGCCCCCCAATTTAACAAAATGGAAGGGACAAACCCTGCGGGTCAGCGCTATCTTTAAATGGTTTAAGGGTAATTTTGGTGATGATCTTCTTGCTTTTCTAAAAAAATATGCCCAGAATACTTTGAGTCAGCAGCTAGCTGCTCAACAGGGGAAAATAAAAATCAGCTGCTAGCAAAAATATTACTGGTCACTCAATAACAGAGCTAACTGATAATTTTGCCCAGCAAGAGGTACTCCTCATTTCCAGCCCACGGTGAACGAGTACTATTTTTCTATCCCCTCAGAAATAAGTATTTCTTTACCTTTTGATAATAATTACTATCTAGATGATTAAATCACTCACCCCTTTGCAAGTCAGGAGGCACGACAATGGCAACATTACAAGATATCTATAAATGTGAACTATGTGGCAATATGGTTGAGATGGTGCATGTTGGTGGCGGCGAGCTGGTCTGCTGCGGCCAACCCATGAGCAAAATTGCCGAGAACTCTACCGATGCAGCCCAGGAAAAACATGTGCCTGTTGTTGAAAAGCAGGAAGATGGCTGGCAGGTCAGTGTCGGCTCTGTGGCCCACCCCATGGCAGATGATCATTACATCGAGTGGATCGAGTTACAGGCTGGAGACACAGTCTATCGTCAGCATCTTAAACCAGGCGATACCCCGGTGGCCACCTTTGCCCTCAAGGCTGATAAGGTCACTGCACGCGCCTACTGTAATCTCCACGGACTCTGGGTAGCATCGTAAAAGTTCAGCAACACCTCATCTTTGCCCATTTAAACCTGCCCACGTACCACAAGTACGCTTCGCAGGTCTAAGTAAGCGAGTGTACGAGACTCCGAATGACCAAATCTAAGGCGTTGCTGATCTTTCATGTTCCAATTTTTCTAATATTATCTAGCTCTTGGTAACTTATTATGATGAAATTAAGACATAGTTTCGTTCTACTAAATTGTCTATTTGCCCTCTTACTTGTCGCTGGTACTGCCCAGGCAGGCAATGGTGGCCCTGATACCATTGACCTTAAAGAGGCCTTTGCTGTGGAGGGCAAGAAAAAAACCGTCATCTTTCCCCATAAGCAGCATCAGCAAAAATTCCCCTGTGAAAGCTGCCATGTCTCTAGTGCAGGTGGAGATGGTATGCGGGTGGAATTACAAAAGAAAAGTGGCTTTAAAAATGATTTCCACACTAAGCTCTGCTGGCCCTGTCATGTCGAGAAAAAAGTGCCAAAGGGTAAGTCGTGCTCTACATGCCATAAATAGCTTTTTCGGCTGAACAGTCTCCCCGAAAAAAGGAGTTCCCATGCCAAGCTTCGACTATGATATCGGTGTTATTGGCGGTGGTGCTGCTGGCCTTACTGTTAGTGCAGGTGCCTCGCAGTTGGAGGCCAAGACCCTGCTCATTGAAAAGGAACCGCTCTTGGGGGGTGACTGCCTCCATTATGGCTGTGTGCCCTCCAAGACCCTGATTAAATCAGCCCATGTCTATCACATGATGCAGCGGGCCACAGATTTTGGTCTGCCGGTGGTGGAGCGGGCACCTGTTGATTTTTCCAAGGTAGCAGCACGCATCAAAGAGGTAATTGAGACGATTCAGCTGCACGACTCCGTGGAGCGTTTCTGTAAGCTGGGGACCAAGGTGGAGTTTGGTAGCCCCCACTTTACAGATGAGCACAGCATTGATTTGGACGGCCGCTCCATCTCCGCCAAACATTGGGTCATTGCCACCGGCTCTTCGCCCTCAGCTCCGCCCTTTCCTGGCCTGGAGAACACCCCCCATATTACCAATAAAGAGATCTTTTATCTCGACACCCTGCCGCAATCACTCATTGTCCTGGGGGCTGGCCCCATTGCCTGCGAGATGGCGCAATCCTTTGCCCGCCTGGGCAGCAAGGTCACGGTGATCCAACGTTCCCAGCAGATCCTCAGCAAGGAGGATAAGGACATGGCAGATATTGTCATGCACGTCATGGAGGAGGAGGGGGTGCAATTTTACCTGGGTGCTGCCATCAAAAACATCAGCGACATCAACCAGGGCCGACAGGTGCAATTCACTGATAAGCAGGGCAAGGAGCAGACAGTCAGGGCAAACACCTTGCTGGTGGCCTTGGGTCGCCAGGCCAATGTGGATGACCTGGGGCTCAATAAGATTGATGTGCAGATGAACAACAAAGGCATCATTGTTGACAAACGATTACGCACCAACCACTCCCACATTTACGCCCCCGGCGATGTGAATGGTGCCTTCCAGTTTACCCATGCTGCCGGCTATGAGGGGGGCATTGTGGTGAGCAACGCCATCTTCCATCTCCCCCGCAAGGCTGATTACAGCTGGATGCCATGGGCCACCTACACTGACCCAGAATTGGCATCCATCGGCATAAACGAGAAGGCCGCCAAGGCTGCCGGGCTTGACTATCAGATATGGACAGAACCATTTGAAGGTAATGACCGTGCCTTGGCTGAGGGAGAAACAGCTGGCAAGATTAAGTTGATTCTTGACCATAAGGAACGCCCCTTAGGCGTACAGATTACCGGGCCACGGGCAGGAGATCTCATTAGTGAATGGATTGCCCTGTTAAATGGGAAGACAAAACTCTCCACCCTGGCTGGTGCCATTCACCCCTATCCTACCCTGGCCGAAATTAATAAGCGGGTGGCTGGAAGTTTCTTTTCTCCTAAGATATTTTCGCCTACTATTAAGAAGGGGTTGAAGTTCTTTTTTCATTTAAAGGGTTCGGCGTGTGATCCGTGCTCGGAGATTGATAGGGAGTAATCTTTTCGTAGTATCGCCTTGGGGAACGAAAGAAAATAAGTACCGTTTTTCAGCGAGAAACGAGCGTGATGCTTTTTTTCTACAGAGAGCCTAGGCGATCAAGGAAAAGAATGTCAGTAGCCGCGAAGATAAGACAGCTCCTCCCCACCCGGACTAGCCAAGGGCACGAAAAGAACACCTCCGGCCCCAACTTTTAAAATTTAAGGGAATTTTTTTCCCACCAACCACCTCTTAATAGTTACCCCTTTCTGCTATAATCATACTTTTCAAGAGGTATCCCATGAAAACAACAACCATACTCTGCGCCCTACTCATCCTTATGACCCTACCACCCCCAAGCCCCGCCAAGCAAAAATTCACTAAAGCCACCTTTGCCGGCGGCTGCTTCTGGTGTATGGAGTCACCCTTTGAAAAACTGCAAGGGGTAGACAACGTCATAAGCGGCTACACCAACGGCACTGTAGAAAACCCCACCTATGAACAGGTATCTGCCGGTGGCAGTGGCCATGTCGAGGCGGTGCAAATCAGCTATGACCCTGCCCAAATCAGCTATGAAAAACTGACGAGAAGAAGTGAAAGGCTTTCGAGAACAATCTTGTTTATTGGATTCAAAATAATAAACACTAGGAGAAATGAATTCATGACTCATTTTTCCTAAAATATTGAGGATTAGGCAAGTGGTATGCCAACTGTTTTTGGGGCAGTTCATCGGAGGTTCGAATCCTTCATCCTCAACCATGTTCAGGTAACTCAGTCGGTAGAGAGAAAGATTCCAAATCTTTAAGTCGTTGGTTCGAGTCCAACCCTGTTCGCCAAATCAAAAAGGAAAATTATTACAAAAGACGAA
>JAOZSN010000207.1 GCA_029939635.1 Deltaproteobacteria bacterium | reverse complement strand
CTCAGGAAGAGTAAGGGGGTCAAGGGGTAGTATGTCAAATTTTGCGCCAATGTTTTGGGCAAAATCACGTGCTAGGCTGGAGCGTCCAGCAGGGAGCAGTGGCGATACAGCCATAAGGGCACAGGCCTTATTATTACCAAGAACCTTCTGGGCAGCATAGAGAAGCAAGGAGCTATCAACACCACCGGAAAAAGCAACGGCCACTGATCCCTGCTCATGGAGCCAATCACAGAGGCCGCCAAATTTAACCTGGCTATCTGACACAGGAAAAAGTTCTATTCCTTAGGGCCAGGCAAGGTTGTCACTGGTTTTTCAATGAGAAAATCACCATCTTCAATCCACTGCTTGAGGATTTCGGCAATCTGACGGGCCTTGACCACACTGGAAAGTGGTGAGGTCTGAACCTTCTGCCCATTCACCTCTATTTCGCCCGCCTGGAGCTGAGCATAGGTTACCTCACCAAAATTGCGGCTAACGCCATGGGAATAATCAAATGAATAATCTACTACTTGAGTTACCAAATCCTCATTTGACATGCCAGTGTAGGCAGCCATTTCTTCATTTAAGATAGGAATTGGAATACCAACTCCTACTGCCATGGTGGTACCATAGCCCTGCATACTGATACCTTTAAGCCAGTGGGGTGACATACCCTTGAGGTCACCCTGTAACATTAAAGTGCCGGAAGGTTTCCGCGGACTGCCATTATCAAGGCGCGGAGCATCTGGATTATGCTGTGTCCCTTGCCAGGTAACATAGCCAACACCACCACCAAGAAAAATACGACTGCCCAAGCCAATGGTCTTGTAGAGGGGATCATTAAGTAAAGGACTTAACTCACCAGCACTGCAAAAATTTGCATTTCGGCCATTGGGACGCAGGGTGCCCATATAGGTATAAATTGTTTTATCTGAAAGATTTATGGCACAGTTGTAATTTTGGTAACAGTTGCGTGGGTTGACCAGCAAGGCATAGGGCAGATCTGCCAGAGTTATCTCCTTTTCAGCCTCAGTTGCAGGATAGCAATCAGTGCCATAGCCGATGGCTCGTAACTGCACCTTTTTACCTGCCACCAGATCCTCAATAACATGCCCACCCCCGTATTTAAAACCACCAGGGAACACCTTGTTCAACGGGTCATCCTCCACCACCTCAGCTGCACCCAGATAGATATCAACGGCAGCCAGACCAGCGTACGCCATAACATCATTAAGCCAGACTCTGCTTGCTTTGATGGTTGGATTTGTATGGCCAAAATTTATGATGGCACCAGAAGAACACATGGGAGAAAATGTGCCGGTGGTCACCACATCAACCTTTTTTGCTGCCTCAACAGGACCATTTTCTTTGACAATGATCACCATTTCTTCAGCAGTCACCACCACTGCCTCACCAGCCTTGATCCTGGCATTTATTTCTTCATAGGTTTTTTCAACTGCAAACTGGCTATCAGCCATAATGACACCTGTATAAAAAAAACTAATGGCTAGCCATTAGTTTTACGTATAAATTAAATTACTGGAAAGCCTATCAATCCATCACCGAGATGACCTTATGTCCTGCGGCCTCGAGGGTCTTGATTATGGGCTCAACATCACACTTTTCCAGCCGAAAATAATGCACTTTCCTACGACTGGACTGACTTTCCTGGGCCACACTGACGATTTCCGCGCCATGATCCTTTATGATGCGGGTAACATCATCCAAACCACCTTTTTTATCAACAATAATATCGATGCGAGTTGAGGTCTTAAGCAGTCCCATCACCTCAATAAAGGCCTCCAGTAAATCCTGCAGGGTAATGATGCCCACCAGCTTTTTCTTATCCAACACCGGCAGACCACCAATCTTATAATCATGGATGAGTCGGGCAGCAGCTTCAATACTGGTATGAGGATTAATGGTAATGGGGTTAATAACCATGACCTGGTGAACAGGAATATCTTCAACCATGGATGGAAATGAAAATTGGCGTAGATCACTTTCAGTGACAAAACCTACCATGGAGTCATCTTCCATGACAGGTAAATGCCTGATGCTATGCTCCTTCATTAACTTTGAAGCATCCTGCAGCAGAGCAGTACGATTGATTGTGATTGGATCAGCCTGCATCCAGTTTTTGATTTTCATGGCAATCTATCCATTATTTTATCTTTATTTATTAAATAAAATAGAATGATTAGCCCTTTTTATCAACTGGAAAAACAGGATATTCACCTGTCATCTCATAAGTGTAGGGATTTCCCTTTCCAATTCCCCTAATTTCAGCTAAAAAGCAAAGTTAGCTCTTTAGAAGTAAACTCTTTAGGCTAACCTTCTACCAAAATAGTCATCTCAAAAAATAAACCAGGCGTAAATCATGGCTGATAACAATCAAGCACCTTTGCTTAAGGTGCGCAATCGTATTGATACAATTGATGATACCATCCTTGAACTCTTACAGGAGCGTCTTGACTGTGCCAAAGAAATAGGCATGCTCAAGTCAAAAGACAACAGGGCCAAATGGGATCCGTTACGAGAGCGGCAGATATTTGACCGTTTGACCAGGGATAATAAGCAAAATTTCCCTGAAGACTCCATGTTCAGTATTTTCCATGAGATTATCACCACCTGCCGTCTTTCCCAGAAACCCATTGATGTTGCCTATCTGGGACCAGAGGCCACATTTTCCCATTTGGCAGCGGTGAAATATTTTGGTCAGGCAGCCAATTATCGTCCTACAGAAACCATAGAAGATATCTTTTTTGATGTAGAGCGAGGACGGGTGGAATATGGCATTGTGCCCTTGGAAAATTCTATCGAAGGCTCGGTTACCTCAAGTCTAGATGCCTTTATGCAATGCAAGGTGCAGATATGTGGCGAAGAATTCCTGCCCATCACCCATAATCTAGTCAACTACTCTGGAAATATTGATGACATCAAATTAGTGGTCTCCCATTCCCAGCCCTTGGCCCAATGTCGACAATGGTTAAAGAAAAATCTCCCTGACATACCGTGTCAAAATGTTTTTTCAACTGGCGTGGCAGCCAAGATGGCAGCAGAGGATCATAGTATTGCAGCCGTTGCCAGTTCTCTGGCAATTAAGACATATGAATTACAGGTGGTCACAAAGGGAATTGAGGATTATCGCGGTAATACCACGCGTTTTGTCCTCATCGGTAAAGAATCACCCACCAAGAGTGGCAGGGACAAGACATCGTTATTACTTGGGTTACTTGATAAACCAGGGGCATTAAACGATACCCTGGCCATTCTTGCCAGGCGCAATGTCAACTTAACCCGCATTGAGTCTCGTCCAGTGAAGGGTGAGCCTGGCAAATACCTCTTCTTTATAGATCTACTCGGTCATATTACTGATGGGGTAATTGGTGAGGCCAGTGAACGATTGCAAGAAAGCTGCTCTTATTACGAATGGCTCGGTTCCTATCCCTTGGCCCGTGATTCAGCCACCAATCCGTGACATCTGGCCGTGACAACTGCCCTTCTCTTCTTGCGCTAAGCTATGCCCTTTCGGCTTATTTTTGATGGTCGTGCGGATGAGTTGAATAATTTCATCATCCGTACATCCTTGCCGCAGGGCATGACGCAGGTCGGTTTCCTCATCGGTGAGAAGACAAGAGCGCAACTGGCCTTCAGAGGTGAGACGGAGGCGATTGCAACGATCACAAAACTTATGACTTAAAGGGCTGATAAAGCCAACACTTCCTTTGGCATGGGGCAGGTTAAAAGTACGTGCCGGGCCATCGGCATATTGCCGGGCTACCGGTGTCATCGGACCAAGCTCGTCATCTATTCGAGCCATGGTCTCTTCACTGGATATAAATTTTTCTTTGCCCCAGCTGATGGAATTGCCAATGGGCATAAATTCAATATAACGTACCTGCATTTTATGGCTAAGGGCCAAGCGGGCGAAATCAACAATTTCGTCATCATTGATTCCTTTCATGGTTACCATATTCAGTTTAACACTGAACCCCATATCACAA
>JAOZSN010000206.1 GCA_029939635.1 Deltaproteobacteria bacterium | reverse complement strand
ACCCCACCCTCAAACAGGAAACAATGGAAGCAGATGACCTTATCGCTGCAGCTGCCCGCAGATTAAGTCAACAGGGCATCCCCGTGGTTATTGTTTCCGGTGATAAGGATCTTCTCCAGCTGGCCAATGAATATATCAGTAACTGGGAACCTATGAAGGATGTGGTTATGGATCAAAACTACATCCTGCAAAAATATGATATCCCGGTGGAACGCCTCCTTGATTTTTTTGCCCTGGTTGGTGACAAATCAGACAACGTACCTGGTGTCACCGGTGTTGGCCCAAAAACTGCGTCCAAACTACTCAATGAGTATGGATCATTAGATAATTTACTTGCTAATCTAGATCGGCTCAAAAAATCAAAACTTAAAGAGAATTTAATCAATCAGCAGGATATGGCCCTGCTCTCCCGTGATCTCATTCGCCTTAAAGAAGATATTGATGTGCCCCTTGAGCTGGCAGCCTATGCCATTGCAAGCCCAGATGAAGAGCGCCTGCGCAGCCTATACGAAGAACTAGAGTTTAAACGCCAGCTCCAAGAGCTGGGGGGAGCAGAGCAACAGGTGCGCTCCTTTGTCACCGACTCCTTCCACCTGGTACAGAACCTGGATGAACTCAGCCAGTTGGCTGCCATGCTTGCTGAGCAGCCCTTTCTGGTCATTGACACAGAAACCACCTCACTGAACCAGTTGGAGGCCGGATTGGTAGGGATCTCACTGGCAGTAAAGGGTACAGAGGCCTGGTACATACCCATTGCCCATGTAAATGATGAGGGCATACGCCAACCTGGCCAGATTGATCTAGCTGACGTGCAGCACCACCTAGGCCCTATCCTGGCCAACCCGGATGTCGCCAAGATTGCCCATAACATGAAATATGACCTGCGCATCCTGGCCCACCACGATTTAGCCTTGGCTGGCAGCCTGCATGATACCCTGCTGGTCTCCTATCTGCTCGACCCAAGTCGCCGTTCCCATAAGCTCGATGATCTCTGCCTGGAATTTCTCGGTATTACCATGACCTCATTTGCCCAGGCAACCAACAAGGATAAACGGCCTGATGCCTTTGCCTATGTGGAACCACTGGCCGCCTGTCACTACTCATGCGAGGATGTTGCTGCCACCCTGCAACTCTGGGCCAAGCTCCATCAGCGCCTGGAGGAATTAGCAATGTGGGATCTTTACACTGAAGTGGAGATGCCCCTGGTGCCCATTCTTGCTGAGATGGAAGAAAGTGGTGTATTGGTGGATGAAGCCAGTCTGCACACCCTTTCTGCTGAATTCAAGGGCAAGCTGGAGGTGTTGGCCCAGTCCATTTTCGAGCTGGCTGGTGAAGAATTTAACATCAACTCGCCCAAGCAGTTAGGTGTTATTCTTTTTGAGACCATGGGACTACCCCATGGCAAGAAGACCAAGAGCGGCGGCTACTCCACCAATGTCAAGGTGCTGGAGAAGCTGGCCCCCTACCATGAATTGCCTGCAGCAGTGCTAGAGTATCGCTCCTTGAGCAAGTTAAAATCTACCTATGCCGATGGCTTAAGTAGCCAAATTCAGCCCATCACCGGCCGTATACATACCTCCTACAACCAAGCAGTGACCGCCACGGGACGCTTATCAAGCTCTAATCCCAACCTCCAGAATATCCCCATCCGTACCGCAGAAGGCCAGCGTATCCGTTCAGCCTTTATCGCCCCGTCAGGCTCAACCTTTGTGGCTGCCGACTACTCACAGATTGATTTGCGGGTCTTGGCCCATTATTGCCAGGATGAGGCCCTACTCCGCGCCTTTCGCAGCAACCAGGACATCCACAACCAGACAGCAGCCGAGATCTTCCGAGTCAACGCCATGCTCATTACCGACGATATGCGCCGGGTGGCCAAATCTATCAACTTCGGCATTGTCTACGGCATGAGTGCCTTTGGCCTGGCAGCCCAACTTAAAATCAGTCGCAAAGAGGCGCAAACCTTCATCAATCGTTATTTTGACCATTATGCCGGGGTAAAATCCTTCATGGCCACCATTGTCGAACAGGCCAAGGAACAAGGGTTTGTTACGACTTTGCTGGGCAGACGACGCTACCTGGCAGATATCGCCAGTAAAAACAAAAACAGGCGTGAATTTGCCGAACGAACCGCCATCAACAGTCCCATCCAGGGCACTGCCGCTGATATCATGAAACTGGCCACCATCAAGGCACACCAGGCCTTGCAACACCACAAACTGCAGACCAAGATGGTCTTACAGATTCATGATGAGCTGGTCTTTGAGACACCTCTCGACGAGGTAGACCACCTCATCAGCCTCATGAAGGAGGTAATGGAATCGGTACTGGAACTGGATGTGCCCCTGTTGGTTAATATCAGCACAGGAGAGACCATGGCTAAAAGTTGACAAAAAGAGCGTTACAGATCTTGCAGGGCGAGGCTAATTTCTGCCAAGTAGGCCTGAGCCTCCTTTCCCTGCATGTTTTCAAGTAAGGTACGTACCGTTGCGGCCTGGCTATTGAGGGATGTTTGGCTCAGGAGGCTAGTCAGTTGGTTGCTTTTTTCCAGGGCTGCACCATAGTCTGAGGTTATGAGCAGCTCTAATTCTGCCAGCAAGGAACTTGCTTGTTGAGTGTCAATATCATCCAGGGTCAGACTGGGTTCTTTTTCAGTCCCAGGGTGTCTCTTGGCAAGGGAGGCGATGGCAGCCATGCCTCCTTGCAGGGCCTTGCTGAAATCGGCAAATTGCACGAATGCTTCTTGATTTTTCCCCTCGCTTAACTTTTGTTCCAGCCCGGCTGCTGTCTGGTAGAGAAGCATGGCTCCAAAATTACCAGTGGCCCCCTTCATCATATGGGCTAATTCCCGGGCTTGAGTAAACTCTTGTCGAGCCATATGGTGGCCAATAACCTCGTCAATATCAGCATAATTGTCTTTAAGTTTAAAGAGCATCTCCAGGTACATTTTTTTATTCCCGCCACACCTTTCAAGCCCATCAACAAGATCAAAGCCCGGCAGTTCAAGGGGAAAAAACTCTTGTTCGTCCATGGGGGCAGCTATACTTTGCAATCTTGGCCTGGCTGGCAATGACGATTGGGTTGGGATGCCTGCATTTGTCTCTGGCCCCTGCTCCCGTTTTGGTAACCATTTTACCAGGGTTGCGTATAGCTTTGCCGGTAAGATGGGTTTTGCCAGGTGGTCGTTCATCCCTACCCCATGGCATTTTTCCCGTTCGCTATCCAGGGCATGGGCTGTCATGGCAATGATTGGAATGGTACTTAAGGGGGAATCTGCCTGACGGATGGCTCGGGTGGCACTATAGCCATCCATTTCTGGCATTTGAATATCCATCAAAACTGCATCATAGGAAATAGGAGTAGATTTATCCAGTAAGGCCCCAACACCCTCTGCGCCATTAGCCGCAATGGTTACTTTAAATCCCACCGACTCAAGAAGCTCAGCGGCCACCTGCTGATTTATTTCATTGTCCTCAACAAGGAGGATATGTGATCCTCTAACCTGCTCCAGGCCTTCGATATAGTCAGGAGAGTTAATCTGACCCGTATTTCCAATGCCCCCTCCGACATTACCTGTTAATGGCAGCCGGAAACTGGAGCCTGCTGACTGCTGACTGTCCTGGACTCCGAGGATAACGGTGAAGGAAAAAGTGCTACCCTCAGCAGGTACACTTTCAACCGCTATTTCTCCGCCCATCATCTCCACCAGGTGCTTGCTAATGGTAAGTCCTAGGCCGGTACCACCAAATTTACGGGTGATGGAGGCATCTGCCTGGGTAAACGACTGAAATAATTTGGCAACCTGCTGGGCATCCAGGCCAATACCTGTATCCTTAACGGAAAATTTGAGTCGAATTTTATTTTCTGCCAACCCCTCAGTTTCCATGGTCTCTATCTTTATCAGGACATGGCCATGCTCGGTAAACTTTATGGCATTGCTTGTTAGATTAAGCAAGATCTGAAAAAGTCTGGTGGCATCGCCCTTAA
>JAOZSN010000070.1:2944-14814 GCA_029939635.1 Deltaproteobacteria bacterium | reverse complement strand
CATTGAGTAAGAGAGCCCCATGGCGAGGAAAAAGAAAAAACAGAAGGGCACAGACACTACCTTGCCGGCTAAGCCAGCTGCCAAAAAAGAGCCTTTATCCATTGCCAAGATTCGCTCCTTTATTGATGATGTTAAAAAGGAGTTTTTTAAGATTCAATGGCCTGAAAAGAACAATACCATCCGTACCACTGGGGTGGTTATTGTTATTGTCCTTCTTATATCTTTTTATCTGGGAGCTGTAGATCTGGTTCTTGGTAAACTGATTAGCTATATTCTCAGCTCGTAGGCTGGCTAAATTATAAGTATCCCCTTTTTGCATCCGCGTAATGTGGATAACAGATAAAATATGAGAGTTTTGAGTATACCTTGGTTTGGCAATCTGGGGTAATCATAACTATTTACGGAAAAAATATGGCACGCGCTTGGTACATTCTCCACACATACTCCGGCTTTGAAGAAAAGGTCAAGACATCCATGCTTGAGCGGATCAGGAAGGCTGGACAGGAAGAGATGTTTGGCGAGATTCTAGTCCCCACCGAGCAGGTTGTAGAGATGATACAAGGGACTAAAAAGACCTCTACCCGTAAGTTTTTCCCTGGCTATATACTTCTCAATGTCGATCTCACCGATGAGACCTGGCATACCGTGCGCGGTACTCCTAAGGTTTCTGGTTTTGTGGGTAATGATCACCACCCCGAGCCAGTTTCGGATGAAGAAGCTGGCAAGATTATTGGTCGCATAAAAGACGGGGCTATGAAACCTAAGCCCAAGGTTATGTACGAAGAAGGCGATGATATCAGAGTTATTGATGGTCCATTTGCCAATTTCCAGGGTGTGGTTGATGAGGTGTTTCCTGACAAGGGACGTGTTAAGGTTATGGTTTCTATTTTTGGTCGCGAAACCCCTGTAGAGTTAGAGTTTATACAGATTACTAAAGGTTAATTATTAACTGCGAACTGCAGAATAATGAATACTGAATATCGAATTTCGGAGTAAGGATGTTTTCTCATCAGAAAAAGCCCATTCCTTCTTCATTCGACATTTCTTGTTCGATATTTGATATTCGCTTTTTTTTATACGGAGTTCATCATGGCAAAGAAAATTACTGGTTATATTAAACTGCAGATTCCGGCAGGGAAGGCTAACCCTTCACCTCCAGTCGGCCCTGCTTTAGGTCAGCATGGTGTTAACATCATGGAATTTTGCAAGGCATTTAATGCAAAAACACAGGATCAGGGCGATCTCATTATCCCTGCTGTTATTACTGTCTATGCTGACAAGTCTTTTTCCTTCATAACCAAGACCCCTCCTGCTTCTGTATTGCTCTTTAAAAAGCTTGGCATCAGCAAGGGTTCTAGTAATCCACGTACTGAGCGTGTAGCACAGGTTACCCGTGAGCAACTTAAAGAGATTGCTGAGATTAAGATGCCAGACCTCAATGCCTATGACATTGACGCTGCTATTAAGATTATAGAAGGTTCTGCCAAGAGTGCTGGCATAACCGTAGTGGAATAATAAGAGGGAATAACCATGGCACATGGAAAAAATTATACAAAGTCTGAAGAGAGTCGTGATCGCCTGAAGATGTATGGTGTTGAAGAGGCTATTACCGCTGTACTTGCCGGAAAATTTGCCAAGTTTGACGAGTCACTCGATATCGCTATGAAGCTCGGTGTTGATCCTCGTCATGCTGATCAGATGGTACGTAGTTCAGTAATTCTGCCCAATGGTACTGGTAAGAGTGAGCGTGTTCTTGTCTTTGCCAAGGGTGATAAGGTTCAGGAAGCATTGGATGCTGGTGCTGATTTTGCAGGTGGAGACGAGTACCTTGAGAAAATCCAGGGTGGCTGGCTTGAGTTTGATAAATGTGTTGCCACCCCTGACATGATGGGCACTGTTGGTAAGATAGGCCGCGTTCTTGGACCCCGTAATCTGATGCCTAATGCTAAATTGGGTACCGTTACCTTTGATGTTGCCCGAGTTGTCGGTGAGATTAAGTCTGGTAAGGTAGATTTCAGGGTCGATAAGTCTGGTATTATCCATGCAATGCTTGGCAAGACTTCCTTTGGCGTTAAGCCATTGGTAGAAAATGTCGTCGCATTTATTGAAAAAATTGTTCAGTTAAAACCCTCTTCAGCAAAAGGGATTTACCTGAAAGGTGTTACTGTGTCAACCACCATGGGGCCAGGCTATAAGCTTGATACCATGGAGTTGCGCAGCTTGGCAAAAGCGACAGCATAAGTTATTTGGGCAACTAAATAGTGTCTGTTGTGTATCGAAGTTTGGCAGTTTGTTGCTATGCTTCAATCGGGTAACGGTTTACAGTTGATTGAATAATTTCTTAATAGAAAATTCCGTCAACCGTCAACCGTCAACTCGTTATACGAGTAGTTGTATTGTCGAAGACAGCTGGCGCTCCCTAAGGGAGCTTAAAATTCGCCCGCCGAGACCTTTCTTAGGCACTCTATTTTTAGTGCCTTGTATGGTTACAAAAAACCATTGTCTCTTCTCATCGGCCCCAACTGCTTCAACTCAATTTAAATCAATCTTAGGAGGATTTGACATTGAATCGTGAGGAAAAGACCTCGCTTGTCAGTGGCCTCAGCGATAAACTTAGCAAGGCTAAGATCGCTATCGTTACTGATTATCGTGGACTGACCGTCACCTCGTTTGAGGAACTCCGTAGTGAGTTGAAGAAATCAAATGCGGAAATTCAGGTCGCAAAAAACACCCTGTTGCGTCTGGCAGTTCAGGACACTTCATTTGAGCTGATCCAAGACTCCTTAAAGGGAACCACCGCACTTACCGTATCTTATGATGACCCGGTAGCCCCTGCGAAAATTTTGACCAAGTTTGCCAAGGATCATCCTGAGCTTGCTGTCAAAATTGGTTGTCTTGATGGAAAAGGTCTTGATGCAGCTGAAATTGAGGCGCTCTCTAAGCTACCGAGCAAAGATATATTGCTTGGCCAGTTAGCCTCTGTACTTAATGCAGTACCCACCAATTTTGTCCGGGTACTTAATGCGGTTCCTCAGAAGCTGCTCTACGCCTTGCAGGCCGTTAAAGACCAAAAAGAACAATAAAATCTCAGGTCTATTAGTTGTTTGTCTCGGGCTTAGCTCTTAAAGACTACATAACTAATTGCCTAATCAAAAATTATCTGGAGAATAGACAATGTCTGTTATTGACGAAATTGTAGAAAAAGTTGAAACCATGACCGTACTTGAGCTTTCTGAGCTTGTAAGTGCTATTGAAGAGAAATTTGGCGTATCTGCTGCTGCACCTGTAGCCGTAGCTGCTGCTGGTGCTGTTGCCGGTGGTGATGCTGGTGGTGATGCTGCAGAAAAGACCGAGTTTGATGCAATTTTGACCAGCTTTGGTGATAAGAAAATTGCTGTCATCAAAGAGGTTCGCGCCATTACTGGTCTGGGTCTCAAAGAGGCCAAGGCTCTGGTTGAGGGCGTACCTGCTCCCCTTAAAGAGGGTGCCAGCAAAGATGAGTGTGCTGAGATTGTTTCTAAAATTGAGGGTGCTGGTGGAGCATGCGAAATTAAGTAATTCGCTTGCAATACCACAGGCCATCCCTTGTCAGCGCTGATGGGGGATGGGCCTTAATTTAAAAACATCATTCGATGTTTTTGTAACGCTGCTGGGATGCCAAGGCCCTGCAGCGTTTCGTGCGTTTTATCTGAGACGCATTGTACGTTACAGTAAAAAATCATAAGAAATATAGGTAACTGCTTGATATTGTTGGTTCCTTTGTTGTTTAATGAACTGTTCGACTAAAGGATGTAATAAACAATCGCCATGGTGCATTATTTGAGCAGGTTTCACCCCATAATTATATAAGGTTTTCTTGTTTTTGTTACCCTTAGTTACAGGCATGCAAGAGCACAGCTCGCATAATACTCAGCAAGCATCCTTATCCCGCATTACGAAACATACTATTTTGATGGATTCTATCGAGGGCTTTTTTCAATGAAGAATATGAGACGCGTACGAAAGAGCTTTGCCAAGATTGGCGAGGTTATTCATAAACCGCACCTTATCGATATGCAGAGAAGGTCATATGAGAATTTCCTGCAGCAGCCTCTTGATCCGGACGAGCGTGAGGATTCCGGCTTACAGGGCGTTTTTAAATCTGTTTTTCCCATTGAAGATTTTAACAGCACCTGTCTGCTTGAGTTCGTTAACTACTCCTTCGGAGAGCCGAAATACACGGTGGCAGAATGTGTTGAGCGTGGCATGACCCATGATGTGCCCATCAAGATAACTGTCCGTCTCATCACATTTGATGTGAATCCCGAGACCGAGGCGAAAACCATTCGCGATATCAAAGAACAGTCGGTTTTCTTGGGTACCATGCCTTTGATGACCAAGACCGGCGTCTTTGTTGTCAACGGTACCGAGCGTGTTATCGTCAGTCAGCTCCAGCGTTCCCCTGGTTTGTTTTATGCCCATGATAATGGCAAGAATCATGTGTCAGGTAAGCTCCTTTACTCTGCTCGTATCATTCCTGTGCGTGGCTCTTGGGTTGACCTGGAATTTGATGCCAAGGATATTCTTCATATCCGTATTGATCGGCGTCGTAAATTTCCGGTGACAACCCTGCTTAAGGCCCTGGGAAATACCACCAGTGAATTGTTACGCTATTTTTACCCCATTGAGACCATCAAATTTAAGCGTAATAAGCCGTATCGTTCTTTTTCTGCAGATCTTTTTGCTGGAACTCGCGCGGAGTTAGAAATTAAGGCGCCTAAGGGTGGCGATGTTCTGGTTAAGGCCGGCGGTAAGATTGGTAAGGCCAAGGCCAAACGGATTGTTGAGGCAGGTATTGATTTCATCCCCATGGAGTTTGATACCCTTGCCGGTATGGTAGTGGTTGATGATGTTGTTGATACCTCTACCGGAGAGGTTATTCTGCCTGCCAACGGGGAGTTGAACGCTGATATTCTCGAGGCTATGAGCGTCTGTGGTATCAAAGAGTTTGAGGTCTTGTATATTGATGGAGTCAAATATTCCGACTGCTTTAGCAAGACTTTGCGCCTGGATAAAACTCTCTCCATTGAGGAGGCGTTGATAGAGATCTATCGCCGTCTGCGCCCCAGCAGCCCACCGACAATTGAGGTGGCAACCTCCTTTTTCGAGAATCTGTTTTTTAACGCGGATACCTATGATCTCTCTGTGGTGGGCCGTTTTAAACTCAATGCCAAGCTTGGTCTTGACACTCCCATTGAAAATAGGACTCTGACAAAGACTGACATCATGGAGGCGGTGAAGTATCTGGTTCGTCTTAAGGACAGCCAGGGCCCCATAGATGATATTGATCATCTTGGTAATCGTCGTGTTCGTACCGTTGGTGAGTTGGTTGAAAATCAGTATCGTATGGGCCTGGTTCGTATGGAACGTGCTATCCGTGAACGCATGAGCCTACAGGAAACCGAGACCCTTATGCCCCATGATCTGATTAATCCTAAACCCATCACTGCTGCCATCAAGGAGTTCTTTGGAACCAGCCAGCTCTCGCAGTTTATGGATCAGACCAACGCCCTTTCTGAGGTGACCCATAAACGTCGTCTTTCTGCTTTGGGACCGGGTGGTCTTTCCCGTGAGCGGGCCGGATTTGAGGTTCGTGATGTGCATCCTACTCATTATGGACGTATCTGCCCCATTGAGACCCCTGAGGGACCTAATATTGGTCTCATTGTTTCTCTGGCTTCCTATGCTGTGGTAAACAAATTCGGTTTTATTGAGGCTCCTTTTCGCGAGGTTGTTGAGGGGCGTCCCACCGATAAGGTAACCTATATGACTGCCCTGCAGGAAAAGGGTAAGATGGTTGTTCCAGCTCAGGTTCACATGAATGAGCAGGGGGTCATTGATGATGACAATATCATCGGTCGTCAGGACGGTGAGGTAATGATGACTGACAGAGATACCATTACCAATATGGATGTCTCCCCTAATCAGCTTGTTTCTGTGGCTGCATCCCTTGTTCCTTTCCTGGAGAATGATGATGCTAACCGCGCCTTGATGGGATCAAACATGATGCGTCAGGGAGTGCCCCTTCTTCGTACGGCTTCTCCTCTCGTTGGTACTGGTATGGAATTTACCGTGGCCCGTGACTCTGGTGTCTGCCTGTTGGCTGATGGCCCTGGTGTGGTTGAAGAGGTTGATGCCAATCGTGTGGTTGTACGCTATGACAAGCCTGGCACTGGTGGTTTTGTAACTGGCGTAGGGATTTATAAGCTTGATAAGTATAAGAAATCCAATCAGTCTACCTGTTTCACTCAGACTCCGGTTGTCCTTCCTGGGCAGCGGGTTGAGGAAAATCAGCTTTTGGCTGATGGGCCTGGTATTGAGTGTGGCGAGCTTGCCTTAGGTAAGAATGTCACCATCGCCTTTATGCCATGGCGTGGTTATAACTTTGAGGATTCTATTCTCATTAATGAGCGACTGCTCAAGGAAGATACCTACACCTCTGTCCATATTGATGTTTTTGAGACCGTTGCCCGTGATACCAAACTTGGTAAAGAGGAAATCACCCGTGATATCCCTAATGTCTCTGAAGAGTCGTTACGCAACCTTGATGATTCAGGTGTGGTGCGCATTGGCGCCGCAATTAAGCCTGGCGATACCATGGTTGGCAAGGTAACGCCTAAGGGCGAGACCCAACTTTCCCCTGAAGAAAAATTATTGCGTGCCATCTTTGGTGAGAAGGCGGGTGATGTGAAGGATACCTCCTTACGTGTTCCACCAGGTGTAGAAGGTGTTGTTGTTGATGCCAAGGTCTTTTCCCGTAAGGGCGTGGAAAAAGATGAGCGTTCTCTCTTTATCGAAGAGGTTGAGGTTGAACGTCTTAATCGTGATATGGATGATGAGACCCGTTGCCTTAAAAATGCAGTACGTATGGCTGTAGCGGATCTTCTTGCCAAGGAGAAGGCCGCTTCCACGGTTATCTCTCAGTCTGGTGAGCCACTTATTGAAGAAGGTGGTCGCATCAGTGCTGAAATCTTGGAGAAGATGTCACTTTCGGCCATCAAACGCATTGATTATACCAATCGTGACCGTTTCGAGGGTGAGATTGTACTGATCTTTCAGCGCTATGACAAGCAGGTTAAAGAGGTTAAGAAACGCTACGAGGCACGGATTACCAGGCTACAGAAGGGTGATGATCTGCCTCCAGGTGTTATCAAAATGGTCAAGGTTTATGTTGCCACTAAGCGTAAGCTGTCTGTGGGTGATAAAATGGCTGGCCGTCACGGTAATAAGGGTGTTGTCTCCCGTATTTTACCTGAAGAGGATATGCCGTTCTTTGCCAATGGTACCACGGTAGATATTGTCCTGAATCCGCTGGGTGTTCCTTCTCGTATGAATGTTGGCCAGGTTCTTGAGGTTCATCTTGGTCGGGCTGCCAAGATGCTTGGTGAGCAGCTTAATGAGTTCGCCAACCAGGGCAAGGTGGCGGATATGAAGAGCAAGTTGCAATCGATTTATTCCACAGAGGAGTATGATCGTATCATGGAAGGGCGCAGTGATGAAGATCTTCTCGCCTTAGGTGATGAGATGGGCCGCGGCTTGCACATGGAAACGCCAGTCTTTGATGGTGCCAATGAAGCTGAGATTCGTAACTTACTTATTGAGGCAGGCTTGGAGGAAGTTGGACAGTCCATTCTTTACGATGGTCTCACTGGCAACGCCTTTTCCAACCCGGTGACGGTGGGAACCATGTACTTCCTGAAATTGCATCATCTTGTTGATGATAAGATCCATGCCCGTTCCACAGGTCCCTACTCCTTGGTTACCCAGCAACCCCTGGGTGGCAAGGCACAGTTTGGTGGCCAGCGTCTCGGTGAGATGGAGGTTTGGGCTATGGAAGCATATGGTGCTGCCTATACCCTGCAGGAATTTCTTACTGTTAAGTCTGATGATGTTGCTGGACGAACCAAGATGTATGAAAAGATTGTTAAGGGCAACAACTTCCTGGAAGCAGGATTGCCGGAATCTTTCCATGTATTGGTTAAGGAATTACAAGGTCTTTGTCTCCATATGGAGCTGATGGAATAACCACGGTTTACGGTTTACGGTTTACAGTTTACGGCTAAAGGAAGGTGTCTTTATTAAGGTCTCCTCCTTGAACCGTAAACCGTAAACTGGAAACTGTTAACTCTTACGGCCCCGAACAAACGTGCTGTAAAAAAAATAGAGGCGGTCACGATAGCAGCGACTTCCTCGATCCAAATATGAGGTGTGATGTGGACGAGCTTTTCACATTTTTTACCAAGGCTAAGAAGAAAGTAAATTACAAGCAGGTCAAGATTTCCCTGGCCTCTCCTGAAAAAATTCAGGAGTGGTCCTTTGGTGAGGTCAAAAAACCTGAAACCATCAACTACCGGACCTTTAAGCCGGAGCGTGACGGTCTGTTCTGTGCCAAGATCTTTGGCCCGGTTAAGGACTATGAGTGTAATTGCGGCAAGTATAAGCGCATGAAACATCGTGGTGTGGTTTGCGAAAAATGTGGTGTTGAGGTTATTCAGTCTAAGGTTCGTCGTGAGCGTCTCGGTCACATCAGCCTTGCTGCGCCTGTGGCCCATATCTGGTTTTTAAAGAGTCTGCCCTCTAAGATCGGCAATCTCTGCGATATGACCTTGAAAGAGCTAGAGAAGGTTCTCTATTTTGACTCCTATGTAGTGACATCCTCCGAGGAGGATGAGATCAAGGTTGGAACCTTGATGAATGAGGAACTCTACCGCCAGAACCGTGAGGATTTTCCTGGTAAGTTCAAGGTTGGTATTGGTGCTGCGGCCATTAAGGATATCTTAAGTAATATGGATCTTGAGCCCCTGTCTGTGGTCCTGCGTGAAGAGATGCGCACCACTGGCTCTGAGGCCAAGCGTAAAAAACTTGCTAAGCGTCTTAATGTGGTTGAAGCCTTCCGTGACTCTGGTAACAAGCCGGAATGGATGATTCTTGACATTATTCCTGTCCTTCCTCCAGATCTACGTCCCCTGGTTCCCCTTGAGGGCGGGCGTTTTGCCACTTCTGATTTGAATGATCTCTATCGCCGCGTTATTAACCGTAATAACCGTCTTAAGCGCCTCCTTGATCTGGATGCGCCTGAAATTATTATCCGCAACGAGAAAAGAATGTTGCAGGAGGCGGTTGATGTCCTCTTTGATAATGGCCGACGTGGCAAAACCATCACAGGTCCAAACAAGCGCCCGTTGAAATCTCTCTCTGACATGCTGAAAGGCAAGCAGGGACGTTTTCGTCAGAATCTGTTGGGTAAGCGTGTTGATTACTCTGGTCGTACAGTTATTGTTGTTGGTCCCCATCTTCGTCTTCATCAATGTGGTCTGCCCAAAAAAATGGCCTTGGAGCTATTCAAGCCCTTTATCTACAATAAGCTGGAGATGCACGGTTTTGTAACCACCATCAAAAGCGCCCGTAAGATGGTTGAGGCTGGTACTAAGGAAGTATGGGATGTGTTGGATGATATTGTCCGTGAATATCCCATTATCTTAAACCGGGCACCAACTCTCCATCGTCTTGGTATGCAGGCCTTTGAACCGGTACTCATCGAGGGTAAGGCCATCCAGCTTCATCCCCTGGTATGTGCTGCCTTTAATGCCGACTTTGACGGTGATCAGATGGCGGTTCATGTGCCCCTCACCGTTGAGGCCCAGGTTGAGGCCCGCGTCTTGATGATGTCTACTAATAATATCCTCTCCCCTGCCAACGGTGAGCCGATCATCGTGCCTAGTCAGGATATTGTTATTGGCCTCTATTATATGACCCGTGAGCGCCTCTTTGCAAAAGGCCATGGTAAAGTGTTTGCCTCTGCGGCAGAAGCTTGTCTGGCCTATGATTATGAAACCGTACATCTGCAAGCCAAGATTAAGGTGCGCATGGACGGCAAGCTTGTTGATACCACCATGGGTCGTGTCCTTGTTGGCCAACTCATGCCCGATAGTGTGCCCTTTTCTGAGGTAAATAAGGTTCTCACCAAAAAGGCCCTGGCTAAGCTCATAGATTATACCTATCGTCACGCTGGCACCAAGGATACCGTTATTCTTGCTGATCAACTTAAGGATCTCGGCTATGAATTTGCCACTCTCTCTTCTGTGTCAATTTGTATTAATGATATGGCTATTCCAGTCTCGAAGGAGAAGGTTTTAGGCAAATCTGAGGCTGAAGTTAATGACGTTGAAGAGCAGTATGGTGACGGCCTGATCACTGCAGGTGAGAAGTATAATAAGGTTGTTGATATCTGGTCCAGGACCACTGACACCATTGCTCAGAATATGATGGATGAGTTGAAGGTAGATTTTATCGAAGATCCCGAGACGGAAAAGATAATAGAGACCCCCAGTTTTAACTCCATCTTTATGATGGCTGATTCCGGTGCTCGTGGTTCCAAGGATCAGATCCGCCAGCTTGCTGGTATGCGTGGTCTGATGGCCAAACCTTCTGGTGCTATTATCGAGTCACCTATTAAGGCTAATTTCCGTGAAGGTCTGACTGTTCTAGAATATTTTATTTCCACCCATGGTGCTCGTAAGGGTTTGGCTGATACAGCCCTGAAAACAGCTAACTCTGGTTACTTGACCCGTCGCCTGGTAGATGTTGCTCAGGATTCCACCATTGTGGAGTTTGATTGTGATACCCTTGATGGTATCCTGGCTGAGCCCCTTGTTGAGGGTGGTGAAATCATTCAGAAGGTGGGTGAACGTATCCTCGGTCGAGTCGCCTTGGATGATGTTGTTGATCCCTACTCTGGCGAGATTCTGGCTGAGGCCAATGAGGAATTCACTGAGGAGAAGGTTAAGGCCATTGAAGATGCTGGTATTGATAGGGTTATGATGCGCTCTGTGCTTACCTGTCGGGCTCGAAAGGGTGTCTGTGTGAAATGTTATGGTCGAGATCTTGGCCGTGGTCACATGGTTAATATCGGTGAGTCTGTTGGTATCATTGCTGCCCAGTCCATTGGTGAGCCGGGTACACAGCTTACCATGCGTACCTTCCATATTGGTGGTACTGCCAGTCGTACAGTTGAGCAGGCTGAGGTTCGTACCCTGAACGGTGGTTTTATTAAGTATAATGATATCCATACTGTTAAAAATGAGGAAGGGTATCAGGTTGTAATGAATCGCAACTCAGATATCTCTGTGGTTGGTCCCAAGGGCCGTGAGCGCGAGCGTTATCCTGTGCCCTATGGTTCTGTACTCTATTTTAATGATGGTGATGAGATGCAGAAGGGTGATCTTATTGCTGACTGGGATCCCTACACCATTCCCATTGTGACCGAAATAGCCGGTGTTGCCCGTTTTGAGGATATTATTGAGGGTGCATCCATGCAGGAAAAGGTTGACCCCATCACTGGTAAGTCCAGTTTCATGGTTATGGCCTCCAAAACATCGCAACTTAACCCCCTTATTGCCCTTAAGACAGATAAGGGTAAGCCGGTGAAGTTGCCCCAGTCCGGTAGCCCAGCCCGCTATTCTCTGCCGGTTGGTACTATTATTGTCGTCCATGATGGTGATGAGGTTGTGGCTGGTACTGTGCTGGGTAAAATCCCGCGCGAAACCACCAAGACCAAAGATATCACCGGTGGCCTGCCACGTGTTGCCGAGCTTTTTGAGGTACGTAAGCCTAAGGAGTTGGCTGTTATTTCAGAGATTGACGGCCGGGTTAGTTTTGGTAAGGAACTCAAGGGTAAACGTCGTCTTGTGGTGACCCCAGAATTGGGTAATCCTCGTGAGTATCTCATCCCCAAAGGCAAGCATATTGCTGTACATGAGGGTGATTATGTCAAGGCTGGTGAGGCCTTTATGGATGGTTCCCCTGATCCAAACGATATTCTCCGCGTTCTT
>JAOZSN010000070.1:2515-2934 GCA_029939635.1 Deltaproteobacteria bacterium | reverse complement strand
TTAAGGAGTTGGCCAAGTTTATGGTGAATGAGATCCAGGAGGTGTATCGCCTCCAGGGTGTGAAGATCAACGATAAGCATATCGAGACCATTGTTCGTCAGATGTTGCGTCGTGTACAGATAACCGGTGTTGGTGATACAACCTTTATGCTCGGTGAGCAGGTTGAAGGCTGGCGTTTCCATGTGGAAAATGAAAAGGTTCTGCGTGAGGGTGGCCGGGCAGGTCAAGCCGAGCCGTTGTTGCTAGGTGTGACCAAGGCCTCCCTCTCCACTGATTCGTTTATTTCTGCTGCTTCCTTTCAGGAGACCACCAAGGTGCTTACCAATGCCGCCATGGCCGGTCGTGTTGATGATTTAAGTGGCTTGAAAGAAAATGTAATCATGGGTCGCCTTGTCCCTGCCGGTACTGGTTTGCAAAGG
>JAOZSN010000070.1:0-2505 GCA_029939635.1 Deltaproteobacteria bacterium | reverse complement strand
TTTTATTTTCAATAAAGTAAAGATCGAAATAGAGAAGCATAGAAATAAAGAAGTAAAGAATGGTGGTTAAATCGTAATTTTGATACCATCCGCATTCTTTAACTTCTTTATTTCTCTATTTCTTTACTTCTTTCCTTTCAAGTCTTGACAATATAAAGACCTTCGTGTATTTTCTCCGTTTCTTTGAACCCGAAGGTAGTAAATTAATATAAGGAGTTTATCCAATGCCAACGATCAATCAACTGGTCCGGCACGGCCGCAAGAAATCTATAAAACGTTCTACTACGCCGGCTTTGCAGGCTTGTCCGCAAAGGCGTGGTGTTTGTACCCGTGTGTATACCACCACCCCTAAAAAGCCTAACTCAGCGCTACGTAAGGTAGCCAGGGTTCGCCTGACCAATGGTATTGAGGTTACCTCATATATTCCTGGTATTGGCCATAACCTGCAGGAGCACTCCGTTGTACTTATCCGTGGCGGTCGTGTAAAAGATCTTCCCGGTGTTCGTTATCACATTATCAGGGGTACCCTTGATACTTTAGGTGTTTCCGAACGTCGTCAGGGTCGTTCTAAATATGGCGCCAAAAAGCCCAAGTAAGAGGATAGTACTATGCCTAGACGTAGATTAGTCGCCAAACGTCAGATTCAACCTGATGTTCGTTTTAATTCTGTAGTGGTTTCCAAGTTCATCAATTGTTTGATGTCTCAGGGTAAGAAAAGTATTGCCCGGAAGATATTTTATGATGCCATGGATATTGTTGATAGTCGCATCACTGAAGAAGATCCCTTTGCCGTCTTTGAGAAGGCCATGGAGAATGTTCGCCCCAGGGTTGAGGTTAAGTCTCGCCGCGTGGGTGGTGCCACCTATCAGGTGCCCAATGAGGTACGCCCCGAACGTCGTAATGCCCTGGCCATGCGCTGGTTGGTAAATATGGCACGTGCCCGTAATGGTCGCTCAATGGCAGAGAAACTTGCCGCTGAGTTTTCCGATGCCTTTAATGGTCGCGGTGCTGCTGTCAAAAAACGTGAGGATACCCACCGTATGGCAGATGCCAATAAGGCCTTTGCCCATTATCGTTGGTAGTTTAAAGAAGGATCCAAGAGCTAGAAAGTTTGCTTCATCCTTACTTTTCTAGTTTTTTTTAGATGATTCGATTTTCGGCTTTGTATTTCCATAGCAAAGCCGAAATTTTTTTGGAGAATACGTTGACAATAGGCGTTAACTCCGTTATAAACTCACCTTTTCTTGCGCAGGTGGTCTTCGGAAGTGAATGGGCGGGATGGTCTGTTGAAAAGAGGTACTCGTTATGGCAGACAACATCTCTCTGGCTCGATTGCGCAATATCGGTATCATGGCCCACATCGATGCCGGCAAGACGACCACTACCGAGCGCATACTTTTTTATACCGGTCGTTCACATAAGATTGGTGAGGTTCATGATGGTGCCGCTATCATGGACTGGATGGAACAGGAGCAGGAAAGAGGTATCACTATTACTTCGGCTGCGACAACCTGTGAATGGCATAAGAATCGTATCAATATAATTGATACACCAGGGCATGTTGATTTTACCCTGGAAGTTGAACGATGTTTACGAGTACTTGATGGCGTTATTGCAGTTTTTTGTGCCGTGGGAGGAGTTGAGCCCCAGTCAGAGACCGTGTGGCGCCAAGCGGATCATTATCGCATACCTCGTATAGCATTTGTCAACAAGATGGATCGCGTTGGAGCTGATTTTCAACGTTGCGTGACCATGCTGACGGAACGATTAGGGGCAAACCCCTTACCCATACAAATACCGGTGGGTAGTGAAGATCAGTTCCGCGGTATCATAGACCTTGTCAGTGAAAAGATGATGGTCTTTGATGAAGAATCTCAGGGATCGGAAGTAACAACACATGAGATCCCCGCAGAATTCCAAGAAGAGTTCACGGCTGCACGTATGGCACTCCTGGAGAAGTTGGCCGACTTCGATGAGGATGTCATGGAAAAATATCTCGAAGAGAAGCTGATTAGCGCTGATGAGATCAGTGCTGCGATCAGAGCAGCAACATTAAATCTGGATGTTGTCCCGGTTTTATGTGGTTCCGCCTTTAAGAATAAGGGTGTACAGCCCCTACTTAATTCTGTTGTGTCTTATCTGCCCTCCCCTAAGGATGTGGCTGATATAACCGGCATTAACAAGAAGGGCGAAACCATTAGCCGTAAGACAGGTGCCAGTGAAAAATTCTGTGGTCTGGCCTTTAAACTTGTTGCCGATCCCTTTGTGGGTATCCTTGCTTTTGTCCGGGTGTATACCGGGAAATTGAAGCTTGGGGATAAGGTTTATAACCCCCTTAAGGGCAAGCAGGAAAAGATCGGCCGTATCCTTAAGATGCACGCCAATAAGCGTGAAGAGGTTAAGGAACTCGGCCCTGGTGACATTGGTGCTGTTGTTGGCCTGCGGTTCACAACCACTGGTGAGACCTTATGCTCGTCAGGCGATTACATAGTTCTGGATCAGATG
>JAOZSN010000069.1 GCA_029939635.1 Deltaproteobacteria bacterium | reverse complement strand
ATAATCCCCAGGAAAAAAACTCCCTGGTGGCCGTAGCAGGCCTGGAAGAGATGAGCAAGCTCCATGGCTTTACCTTACTTAAAGAGCCCTTTAGCATTGGAGCGGATAAGCGCCCTGATGTCAGTGCTATCCCGGCCACCATTGCCCAACTGGTGAAACAGCAGGTAGAGATGGTTTACCTGCCATCCGACTCATTTCTGGTGGGCAACGGCCCGGCGGTGGTGGCCGCTATTAATAGCCATGGGCTCCCCAGCTTCTCTGCCACCGAGGTGCCCATCAAAAAGGCCGGTGCCCTCACCGGCCTGGTGAGTCGCTACTATAATGTCGGTCAGCTCGCCGGCTATAAGGCCAAACAGATCCTGGTTGACAAAAAATCTCCAAAGGATATTCCCATGGAGACCCTGAGCCGTTTTTCCTTTATGGTTAATATGGCTACGGCCAAGATCGTTGACTTTTATCCGCCCTTATCTGTCTTAAAATTTGCGGAGGTCTTACCTTAAAAATGACTCCATCACTCTATAACGCCTTAGGACAAAATCGCCGTATTGCCCTGGTGATCATCATTGCTCTGGCCAGCATCTATGGCCTGAACAGCCTCAAACAGACACAGAATTTCAAAGAGACCATCCACCTAGCCCTGGCTGTACCCTTATCTGGCAAGAATATGGCCGTGGGTCTTTCCTTTAAAAAAGGGGTAGATCTCTATATTGAAGAGATCAATGCCAACGGTGGTGTGCACGGCCGTGGCCTGGTGCTTGACCTCTATGATGATCTGGGCCAGGCCGAAAAAGCTGGACAGGTTGCAGAAGAGATTGCTGCTGATAAACGAGCCCTGGCAGTTATTGGTCATTCCTTTTCCTCCTGCTCTATTGCCGGTGGTGAGGTGTACCAACGCGAACATATCCCGGCCATCACCGGCCAGGCCACCAATATCAATGTCACTAAAGGTAATGACTGGTATTTTCGCTCCCTGTTCAATGACAGCTTTCAGGGCCGCTTTCTTCCCAATTACATCAGCAAGCTCTCCAGCGAAGTCAATATATCCATTATCCATGAGGATCTGGCCTATGGCCGTGAACTGGCAGAGATCATCCGCACCAGCGCTCGGCAAAGTGGTCTATCACTCCGGTACAACTGGGGATTTGAGGTAGCAGACCCCAACCTTGACCAACGGCTGGCTGAAATCGCCACTGAGTTATATAGCAAGATCGATGCTGGTATTATTATTATTGCCAGCCACACCGGCGAGGGGAGTCGCTTAATCAAGGCCCTCAAAGATCAGGGTATCACCAACAAAATGGTGGTGCCCCATACCTTTGATTCCCAAAAATTCGTAGCCAGCTTCAATGAATACAGCAAAGAAAAACTCACCCCTGGCTACTACACCAATGGGATTTACGTTTTATCACCGCTGATATTTGCCACCGCTAATAGTAAGGCACATCAGTTTAAACGCCGTTTTATGGCCCGTTACCAAGAAGAACCGGAATGGCGAGCAGCCTATGGCTATGACACCGCCATGATCCTGACCAAAGCCATACAGGCCAGTGAAATCAGTGGAAAACATGACAAACTTGCTGCTGATCGTCAGCAGATTCTCAACTTCCTTACAGGCCTGCATCGCTCCGAGGATGCCTTGGAAGGGGTTACAGGACTCAACTATTTTGACGATACGGGCGATGCCATCAAGCCCGTATCTGTAGGTATCTTCAGGGGCCGCAGGGTAACACCAGCCCCCATCCAACTCCAAGCCATGCGTACCGTCCACGATGTGGCAGATCTCTATGATGCCCAACTCAAAGGAGATATCATCTCCATTGAAAATCAACTCCTGCACCGGACTAATGTACTCTTCACCGGTGTCAAGCTGAGGCGTATTTCTGCTATTGATCTGACCACTGGCACAGCTCAACTGGACTTCAACATCTGGTTGCGCTACCAAGGCAAGCTTGATACCTCAGCCATTGAATTCACCAATTCCCAGGAACCGCTGCACTTGGGTGTACCGCTTGTAGAGGAAAAACAAGGCAACCTTACCTATAAACGCTTCAGGGTAAGCGGCCTTTTTCGCCTTGATTTTCATCCAGGCTTCTACCGTCCCGGCCAACATCAGGTTGGTATCAGCCTACGCCACCGTGATCTGCCCCGTCATAATCTTGTTTTTGTTAATGATGAAATGGGCATGGGGCTTAAAGGGCAGCATATTGACACCCCACCAGGCTGGCAGCTTGATGATGTCGTCACCTTTCAAGATGTGGTGCCGACAATCACCCAGGGTAGCCTGCAGGCCAGTCGCACCATGTCCCATATTGACTCATCTACCTATAATCTCTGCATCACCATGCAGCAAGATAGCCTGGTGCTGCGCCGACTTTTAGATGCTGACCAGGCCCGGCCGCTGCTCATTATCAGTACAGCCCTGTTACTTATATTATTTATCTTCAACGGCTCCCCCTTGTCCCAGCGCTTTGCCATAACCTATTTCTGCGGCTCTCTGTTGGTTGGCTGTAGCTTTTTACTCACCCTCGAGCCTGTCCTCCTCCAGCGTCTGCTCACAGGTGAGATAATGGGAGAGAGTTCCTTTATCCAACTCTTTACTGCCCTCTGGTGGCTGCTGACTGCTGCCCTCTCCTTGCTGGCCTGTACTACCTTTATCTGGTATCCCATTGAAAGGCTGGCCAAACAAAAGATCCCGCCCCTGCTCCATCTCTTTTCTTTTGTGCTCATCATTGGCGGTGGGTTACTAGCCATCATGATCTTTGTCCTACATGAAACTGGTTTTGCTTGTGCTACCAGTCTTATCCTGGCTCTCCTGCTTGTTAGCTTGCTCTGTCAACTGCAACCAGCCAATCTTCTGGCTACCCTGACCATCTGGCAAGAAAAGCTTTACAGCCCAGGAGATAGGCTCCAGGTTGATAACCATGAACCAGGAGAAGTAGTGGAAATTAACTGGCAGTCCACCTGTCTGCGTTTGGATGATCAAACCATCCTCACCATTCCTAATAATCGAGCCATGGATGCCTTTCTTACCCTTCATTCCACCACAAACATGGAGGTTGACCCATGATACAGTCTTATTTCTTGATATATATAAGACGCATCACTCTCCTTATTTTCTCCCTGGTGGCCATAACCTCAATCCAGCTTCAGGCTGAAGAACTTCCCATGAAGGTGGCAGTGATAGAGTTTGACAGCAAGGGTAATTTTGACATCCCCTATGCCGGCTCTATTGTGGCCGAATGGATGATCAGCGAGTTAGGCAAGATAGAGAGCTTCACCCTGGTGGAAAGAGTGCTACTAAAAAAGGTCATTGCCGAGCAACAACTCAGCGATACCGGCCTGCTGGATGAGGAAAAATCATCAGCCGAGCTTGGAAAAATATATGGTGTTGATGCCATAATTACCGGTAGTGTGCTTAAATGGCAGCAGAGCATCACCATTACTGCCCGCCTTATTGACACGAGCAGCGGCAGCATCCTGCGCACCTCATCAGTAACAGCACGCCATATCAGCAAAGTTCCCCAGCTTATCAGAAAATTGGCCTTAGATATCAGTGGCGGCCAGTCCCAGGAGAATACTTCCCCTTCTACCAACAAATCAGCACAAGCCATGATCTCGTCCCCAGCCATGCGGCTGGCTGTAGAACCTGCCGGGCAATCTAGTTCAACAAAATCAACGACTCGGGCCTGGCTAGAGGAGATTACTGGTATCCATTTTATCTGGATCAAACCAGGCTGCTTTGTCATGGGTCAATCGCGACAAATGAGTCCAGATGAACAAAAAAATACCCCCCTTTATTACCCGGATGAAAACCCGGCCCACCGTGTCTGCCTGGATGGCTTCTGGCTGGCACAAACAGAGACAAGCAATGGTCAATTTCGCGCCCTGCAGCCTGGCCATGACAGCGGCGAGCATCTCTCCTATGACCTCAACCATGACAGCCAACCAGCAGTTATGGTGAGCTGGCAGGAGGCACGGGCCTTTGCCACCAGCCTCACCGCACAGTATGAGAATATGGGAGCCACCTTTCGCCTGCCCAGTGAGGCAGAGTGGGAGTATGCCGCCCGCGCCACTAGCAGCACCAGCTTTGCCTGGCCAGCTGATGAAATATGCCGCCGAGCCAACGGCTATGATAGAAAGGCTGCTGAGACTCTGCAGGTAGAGAAAATCACCCCGCTGAGCTGTGACGATGGTGCTCCAGTCAGTGCGCCGGTGGCCTCTTACCTGGCCAATAGCTTTGAACTCTATGACATGACTGGCAATGTCTGGGAATGGGTGGAGGATGTCTATAACCCAGATGCTTACCTCAACCACGACCGCGACAACCCACTTTATTTAGGGATGGGAACGAACAGGGTCAACCGAGGTGGCAGTTGGCAAGATGGTCTATCCAGGCTACGTATCTCCAGCCGTGGCCAGCAAATCCCTGAACAAGGCAGCAAGAACATTGGTTTTCGCTTGGTGATGGAAAGAAAGTAAGTTTTTTGGGGACATACAAATAATTATTTGACCAAACTACAGCGCAAACCATACACCTTTTCCCAATAACCAGGAAAGTAAGCATGCATGAAAAATTCATCACACAGGCCATCACCCTGGCCGAGGCCAATGTCCGCACCGGGGGCGGCCCCTTTGGCGCCGTTATTGTAGAAAATGGTGAGATTATCGCCAGTGGCGTTAATATGGTTACCCGTGACAACGACCCCACCGCCCATGCCGAGGTCACCGCCATTCGTAACGCCTGTCGCCAACGGGGTGATTTTAGCCTGGCTGGCTGCTCTATCTATATAAGTTGTGAGCCATGTCCCATGTGTCTGGCCGCCATTTACTGGGCCGGCCTTGAGCATATCTACTATGCCGCCAGTCGCAAGGATGCCGCTGCCATTGGTTTTTCTGATGATCTCATCTATAACGAAATCCCCCTTGAACCGGCCTCCCGTTCTATCCCCGCCACCCAACTTAACCGCGAGGAGGCCCTGGATGCCATGCAAAGCTGGGATGAGCTAGAGGGTAAGATTGTCTATTAACCGCCTCCCCCAACAAATACATACAGGAACTATGGCTAAAAAAATCCCCACTTTGACTGTTGTCAGGTGTTTAACCAATCAGGGTGAAAAAATCCTCAACAACCGGTGGTTGCCGTTTGTTAACGCCCTGGCTACCCTTCTTAAACAATCCGCCATTGAGGAAAAGGGTAGCAATGATGAAATCATCATCCTCTCCTTCCCCTCGCCAGCACTAGCAATTAAAACAATCCAGACAGCCATCCAGCAAATAAAAGAGGAGTTTGACTGGGAGGACGCCTCTGGCAACGCCCCTTTACAAATCATCATCCACCCCAAGAAATCTCCATCCACCCTTGAACTGCACGAAACACAAGCAACGTTTTGGACACACCTGACCTATGAGGAGATATACATTACAGATATCTTTGCCAATGCCTGGGATAAATTACCAGAAAGGAAACAACTGCCTGCCTATGCCAACAAACAAGATGTTGCAGGCTGCTACCGTTTGGAAAAAGGATCTTCTGCAGCCGATGGACAAAAGCAACTTTTCTCCTGCAGAGGTGTTGCGGTTGAAGGAGATATAGCTGAGTGTTTTTACTGTGGCATGCACAACCATAAGCCAAGCGACTGCCCTAGTAAAAAAATTGGTATTGATATTCGGAGCATTGATGAACTGGGTTTCTTAAATTTTACAGAAATTAATGCCATCTACCCCAAGGCATTCAGCAATTTTCTGCCGTTAATCAAAAAAATGATTGCTGGTGTTAAACCAAAAGAAATACGTAAAAACAAAGAATTGCTTATCTTAACAAGCTTTCTTGATATCTATGTTATTTACCAGTTCCGATTTCTCTGGCATCAGGCCTTTGCCAATAATTCAAGCTGGAGTGGAACCAAATGTACCGAGGAATTGACACTGGATAATAAAAATTTACAGCTGGGTTTAGATAGCCTCCGAGTAGGAGACTATGACAGCGCCAGAAAAATGTTGGTTCTTGAAAGCAGGCAAGTCTCAAGTAAAAAATCATTTTACGCCTTTATCGGCCTTACCTTTCTAGCCCTGGAAACAGACAAACCAAAAGAAATGGGACGCTACCTGGAAAGAGCCCTAGAGCTTGCTGCTAGTGAAAAAGAAAAAATATACGGTCTCCTTCTTCAGACCAGATTCTATGAATTACAACAAAATGACTGGCAGCTTCGGGAGACCATGAGTAGCCTGCAGGGGGTTAATTTTGATGCCATTGATGTTCAGTATCGAAAACTACAATTAATAGTCAAGGATGACAATAATCATAAGCAGGTCAACAAGCTATTAAAGACCATGTTAGTAGGCAATAAGGAGTTTTTTTTACTTACCATCATGGACCCAGCCCTCATCCCCATTCAAGGCATCCTTGATGCAAAGGCAAGTAAAATATTTCAAAACTTGCAGAAAGAAGCAACAGACAGCATGAATAAGGCCAAGGGTGAATTTCGTAAACTTCAGTCTTGGTTTGCCCAGGATGACGCATTTATCAAGAGCCAATTTACATCATTACGAACACTGAACAAGCTATTAAAAAACCAAAGCTATTATGGCCTCCTTGAGGTTGCAGAACGTTGTCAAGGTATCGTCAAAAACTCCAAGAAGGCCCTTGAAGAGCAAAAAACTCTACTTGATAAAGGGCTTAGCAGTATAGCAGATAACCTCGACCTCTGTTCCAAGACGTGGCATAATTTTGATTATAAAAAAAGCTTTAAAACATTCCAGGCAAATTTACTGCAAGCACAAGCCAACTTAAAACGCGCCCAAAAATTGCTGCAAAACAGCGATGCAAAATCTCACCTGCGCGCCCAGACTGTTTTCAAAAAACTCGAGGAAGAAATTTCTTCTCTCATGGGTCAGCAAAAAAACATGCTCAAGATTTCTCTTTTCATTAAAGGGTTTAGGATTTTTGGTAAAAAATTGCTTATTGTTGAGGCACTTTTTTTACTCATAGCCGTTATTTTTTACTTAGCTGCCCCTGCTCTCCAGCAGAGCAAATTAGCTTTCTTAGCACAGCTGGCTTCAAACCCATCCTCCCTAAAGGTAGTCCTTATCTTTTCTTTTATTTTTATAGCTCCATGTGTAACCCTGATTTGGAGCATGAGAACGCAAATAATTCAACAGGGATGAGTACGTTGGTTCAACTTTTATAACCAAACAAACATCTTGACTTCCGCTCCTCCCAGCTCTCATAATCATTTCATTCCCCTTTTTAAAAAAATTTTCATTCCCTTGACCTAAATCAAGGCCATGGGCCCTTTACTTCGCTATTGTGGTCTCATCAAATGCGAATAACCAGTTTTTAAAACATATTAATTTTCAAGGAGGATCACCATGTTTTGTAACCAATGTGAACAAACCGCTAAAGGAATCGCCTGCACCAAAATTGGTGTCTGTGGAAAGAACGAAGAGGTCGCTGGTCTTGAGGATCTGCTCACCCACGCTGTTCAGGGCCTGTCCATCGTAGCCCATGCCGGTCGTGCTGCCGGGGTGGTTGACAACAAGGTAGACCGTTTCACTGCTGAAGCGATCTTTTCCTGCCTGACAAACGTTGACTTTGATCCAGCTCGTTTTGAGGCCCTGATCCGTGAGGCAGTTAAGCTCCGTGACGAGATGAAAGCCAAGGTTGATGTTGCCAGCTCTGCTGCTGCCTTCACCTTCACTCCAGCTGCTGACCTGGCTGGGTTAGAGAAGCAAGGTGCCGAGTTAAATTATATCCAGGGCCTTGATGAAAACGAGGACCTGCGCTCCTTGAAACAGATCATCATGTACGGTATGCGCGGTTTAGCTGCCTATGCCGACCACGCCGCTATCCTGGGCCAGGAAGATGATGTAGTCTATGCCTTCATGCATGAGGCCATGGCCGCCATCACTGGCCCCATGGAACTTGGCGATCTGGTTGCCATGTCCCTTAAAACTGGTGAGGTTAATATCCGCGCCATGGAATTGCTTGATGCTGGTAATACCGGAACCTACGGTCACCCTGAGCCCACCGAGGTTCCTCTGGGACATGTTCCCGGAAAATGTATCTTGGTAACAGGACATGACCTTAAAGATATGGCCATGCTGCTGGAGCAGACAGAAGGGAAAGGAATCAACATCTACACCCATGGTGAGATGCTGCCCACCCACGGCTACCCAGAGCTCAAAAAATACAGCCATTTTTATGGAAATTTTGGTACTGCCTGGCAGAATCAGCAAAAAGAGATGCCCGAGTTCCCTGGTGCCATCCTTTTCACCACCAACTGTATCCAGAAGCCCAAGGATTCCTATAAGGCCAATGTCTTTACCACCGGCCTGGTTGGTTGGCCAGATGTAGCCCATATTGAGCATGATGCTAATGGCAACAAAGACTTTTCTGCAGTAATTGAACGCGCTCTGGCCCTTGATGGTTTTACCGATACCGTTGATAACGGCAAAGTAATGGTTGGTTTTGCCAGAAATACCGTCCTGGGGGTTGCAGACAAGGTTATTGATGCCGTTAAAGCTGAGCAGATCAAGCACTTCTTCCTTATTGGTGGCTGTGATGGCGCCAAGCCTGGTCGTAATTACTACACTGAGATGGCAGAGAAAGTACCTGCCGATTGTATGATTCTCACCCTGGCCTGTGGTAAATTCCGCTTCTTTGATAAGGATTTTGGTGATATCGGCGGTATTCCTCGTCTCCTTGATGTGGGCCAGTGTAATGATGCTTATTCTGCTGTGCAGATTGCTGTGGCCTTAGCTGGTGCCTTTGAGTGTAGCGTTAATGACCTGCCCCTCTCCTTTATCCTCTCTTGGTACGAGCAGAAGGCAGTGGTTATCCTCCTCTCCCTCTTTTCATTGGGAATCAAGGATATCCGTCTCGGACCCAGTCTGCCGGCCTTTGTTACCCCTAATGTCCTTAATGTATTAGTGGAGAACTTTAATGTTATGCCTATCTCCACTCCGGACGAGGATCTGAAAGCGATTCTTGGCTAAAGATAGTTACTGGTTATCAGTTGTCGGTTGCCAGTAACAGGCAACTGACACTGATATCTAGCAACTAACAAGGAGTTACACCATGAAATGCCCAGGACAAGATAGTCGTTACTGGTCTGGACAGGATGTCTTTGAGGCACCTTGTCCCAAATGTGGAAATATACTCGAATTTTTCAAGGATGACTCAGCCAGACCCTGTAGCAAATGCGGTTACCGAATGTTTAATCCGCAAATCAATTTTGGCTGTGCTGAGTATTGTCCCCATGCAGAGCAATGTCTTGGCGCCTTGCCAGAAGGCTTACAGCCTGACAAAAAGCAGGGTAAATTACAAGAACAAGTGGCTTTGGCCATGCGTGACTATTTCGGTGATGATGCCAGACGCATCAAACATGCCGAAGACGTAGCTGACTTTGCCAACCAAATAAACCGCTATGAACAAGGTGATCCTGCCGTGATCATGGCCTGTGGCTTTCTCCATGATATTGGTATCCGTGAGGCTGAACAAAAGTTCAACTCCTCTGCCGCTAAATATCAACATAGTGAAGGCCCACCAGTTGCCCGACAGATCCTCACCGATCTTGCTGTGGATGCAAAGATTATTGATGAGGTGTGCGATATCATCGGTCACCACCATGCACCACGCGGTGATGAAACTGTAAATTTCAAGATACTCTACGATGCAGACTTCATTGTCAACATCAAGGATGACCAGCCCGAGCTTCAGCGTAGTAATGAAAAGATCGGGCGATTAATAGATAAGGCTTTTTTAACCGCCAGCGGCAAAACAATTGCCCGCCAGGTGTTCAACTTAGAGAAATAAACAACAGAAGTTAAAGAATGTAGAGAAATATAAGAATGTAAAGAATGAGCGGAATAACTCTTAATAAAGACATGTTCCACCTTCTTTATTTCTTTACATTCTCTTACTTCTTTACATTCTTGAGGTATCTAACATGAAAGTACTGCGTAAAATAATCGAAATTGACGAAGATTTATGTAATGGCTGTGGCCAATGTATTGTTGACTGTGCCGAGGCAGCCTTAGAGATTATTGACGGCAAGGCCAAGGTCGTAGCCGATAAGTATTGTGATGGCTTAGGTGCCTGTATGGGCGGCTGTCCCACTGGTGCCTTAACCCTGGTTGAACGGGAATGTGAAGAGTTTGATGAAGAAGCGGTGGAAGAGTTACTAAAGGCCCAAAAAGCTGCAGAAAACAAAACAGGCTGTGGTTGTCCATCCAGCAAAATAGAGACCTTCGCTGCTCCAGCAATGGCAGGCCAAAGCCCGTGTCAGACAGCCAATAAGCCCCAAGTTGTGCCCATGTCTACCACATCTGCCTTAACCCATTGGCCGGTGCAGATTCGCCTTATCCCGCCCACCGCACCCTTTTTGCAAGGTGCCGACCTACTTATTGCTGCAGACTGTACAGCCATTGCCCGGGCTAATTTCCACCAAGATTTCCTGGCTGGCAAGGTTGTCATGATGGGCTGCCCAAAGTTTGATGACCAGCAAAACTATATCCAGAAATTTGCTGACATCTTTCGTACTGCAAATTTGAATTCTATCACTTCAGTCATCATGGAAGTCCCTTGTTGCGGTTCCATGCGAGGCCTTATTAATGAAGGTTTGAAACAGGCCGGCGTAGATATTCCCGTCAAAGAGATCATGATCTCCACCCGGGGCGATATAATGTAAAAAAGAAGTCACCAAACTCTCTTCCCTCCTAGGGCCACTCAGCATTATAGCTGGTGTGGCTCTTTTTTTTTGTGTTTTTCACAGAAAACGCCGACAAGTACCGGCAGAACTTTCTTCTTCACCCCGCACCCTTGTTAATGATACAATCTAGCCTTAGGTAAATGTGGAATTGATAATAGGTAACTAAAGAGGGAAAAAATGAAAAAAATGTACCGTATCACACTCATGACCATGGGTGCCATTGTAACCATAGGGGTCGGTCAGGCCTTAGCCATGGACACCTTTATGATGAGCAGTCGCCATGCCGGCATGGGCGGTGCTGGCATTGCCTGCTCCACTGATGCCACGGCCCAGTATTACAACCCTGCTACCTTTGGCTTTTTCGCCAAGAAACCGGTGGTGGCTGAGGAAGAAAAGGAACCTGAGCTCTCTGGCCTGGCCACGAAGGATTGGGGCATAGACATCAATGCCGGGGCCGGAGCCCGTATCCATGGTGAAATTGGCGATTACATGGAGACCTTAGCCAATGTTGATTTTGACGAACTAAGTACGGATGGTATTGAAACCGAAGAAGACATTCGCAACTTAGTAAAAATTGCCAAAAGTCTTTCTGGCATTGATGACGAACGTAATGCCTTTTCGGCCCAGTCTGCCAGCAATGTGGCAGCCCGTATCGGCCACTTTGGTATGGGTGTCTATGGTATGGCCCAGGTCAGTGGCCAGGTTCTTAATCTTGACACAATTAACCTGGGTATTGATGCGGTCAATGCGGCTGACCTTTCCTCAGATATTGAGGCAGCCAATGCGGCATCCTCATCACCCGTGGTCACAGGTGGTGGTTATAGCTATCTCGTCTTTAATGCCAGCCAGCAAAGCCAGCTTTCCTCTGCTGGACTTAGCAGTAATTCCATCCAAATTTTGGACAACATGGCCGCCTCAGAGGGAGTAACCTCGGCCCAGATCCAACAGATTACAGATATTATTGAAAATGTCACAGACGGTTCAACAGCAGGTTCAGCAACCACCTTGGACGATAACACCACCACCATTATTGCCCATGGTATCGGCGTTGTCGAGGTGCCCATTTCCTACGGCTATGCCTTTAATGACCATATCTCTGTAGGCGGTAACATTAAATATATGAAGGGCCGGGTCTATGGTACCTCCATCCGCGTCTTTGACGATAACAATGATGAGGTGCTGGATAATATTGACTCAAAATACAATGAGACATCCACCTTTGGCGTTGACATGGGGATCATGGCCCGTTACGGCATGTTGCAAGTCGGCCTGGTGGGCCGTAACCTTAATTCACCTAAGTTTGATGGTTTTGTTGATACTGGTACCATTGCAGGACAACCATATTCAGAAACCATTGCCGACGTAAAACTAAAACCCCAGGCTGCCGCCGGTATTGCCTTGATCCCCATTGACACCCTCACCCTGGCCCTGGATCTGGATCTAACAGCCAATGAGACAAATCGCACCAACTACGAAACCCAGTTTATCCGTGGTGGTCTTGAGTGGGATGCCTTTAAATTTCTCGCCCTGCGTGTCGGTGCTTACTCTAACCTGAGCGAAAGTGATATTGGCCTGGTCTATACCGCTGGCCTGGGTCTCAATTTATGGGCCGTACGCCTGGACGTGGCCGGTGCCTATGCCGACGATACAGTCAATTTTGATGGTGATGAAGTACCGGCCGAGGCAAATGTCATGGCCCGACTGGCCGTGGATTTTTGAGGAAGTAGTGCATGGTTGAAAAGCCCTTACCCCCAGAAACAAAAAATGAGCACCCAGCCCCTGCTGAGAAACAGGATACCCTTGCCCTCCTCCACAGCACTGACTTTACAGAATATGCGGAACGCTGGGAGGAGAGTTTAGGGGCAACACCTGTCCACGAACGCAGCTCTCACTGGTCAGTTGCCTGGGCTGATCTGACCATGACCATGTTCATTCTCTTCACGGTCATGTATGCCTACCACTCATCAAACCGCCAATTTCTAGGAGGAGATGACCCCACATCAGGGTATACTGCCGTACTTGGCTCTGCTCCTGTGGGGGTGCTGGGGAGTGAAAAGGTCGAAAAATCCAGCACTAAAATTTACGCCATATCAAAAGAGTTACTGGAGGGAGATCTTGATGCAGCCAAGGTAGATATGGCGGTGGACCAGTCTGTCCGCATTGTCCTCACAGGTGACCTGCTTTTTGATGCTGGCCAAGCCAGATTAAAACCTGCTGCAGCCACAACACTGAAAAAAGTGGGCCAGATCATAAAAAAAACGCCCTATATGGTCAACGTGGTAGGACACACAGACTCTGTGCCCATCCACTCGGCAAAATTCCCCACCAACTGGGAACTATCCCTGACCAGAGCAAGCCAAGTGGCGCGCTTTCTCATCGAACAGGTGGGTATAGAAGGTAATCGCTTTTATGTCACTGGCCACTCCTATTACCGTCCCCTGGTAGCCAATACCTCGATTCGTAACCGCGAGATGAATCGCCGGGTTGAGGTGATCATCACCAAAGAGATGCCAAGGGGATACGCCCTGCCCGACCCCGGTGTCAAACCGCAAACAGTGGAAGTAAGGTAAGAATAATGGAAAAAAAGACCCTTATCGGCCTGGTTATCTGTATCGCCACCTTTGCTAGTACCTTCATCTTCAGTGATAATGCTGGCATGTTCTTTAATGTCACTGGTCTCGTTGTGGTTATAAGTGGTACAGCTGGATCTCTCCTGCTAAGTTATAAATTTAATAAATTACAGATAGCCTTTCTGGTACTGCGTACCGCCTATTCACGACGCATTAAAGAACCTGAAGAGATTGTTAAAATCCTGGTGGATCTTTCCCTCAAATCTCATTACCGAGGACTGCTCTCCTTGGAGAAGGACGAGCAGGAAACATCTATAATGTTTCTTCGCCAGGCTTTAGGTCTCTTGGTGGATGGCCAGGATCGCGACCAAATTGCTGATATTTTGCGCACCGAGATGTTTTTCTTTAAATCACGTCGTCAGGATGCTGAACGGGTATTCTGTACTCTTGCTGATATATTTCCATCCTTTGGCCTGGTAGGTTCAGTTATTGGTCTTATCTCCATGCTGGCCGGGGTCGGGGATACCAGTGTTATTCTGGCCACCATTCCCATCGCCCTTACCTCTACCCTCTATGGTGTTGTCTTTGCCAACTTCTTCTGTGCCCCCTTTGCCGCTAAAATTCGTGAACTGACCAACCGTCAACTCATGGTGCAGAGAGTAATAACCGCTGGTGTCATTGCCATTTATGACCAGGAGGATCCACGCCAGCTTGAGAAAAAACTGAAATCTTTTCTGACTCCATCCTCCCGCCAACAAAGCCTGATATCTTTGGCTGATATCCAAAAACATCTTAAAATCCAGGCTGAGGCAGAGGAAAAAAAGAACAAACCACGTTCAAAGGCTCGTGAGGGGACTGTACGGGGCTGGAGTAAGACCACTGACCCCACAAGCAAGTAAAAAGACCTTGTTGTCCAAAAGAAACTAGCTCATCTCTATTTTCACTACTGCCTCTCTGGCCAGTTCGCCGACATTTGTATCAACAAACTCACCATCAACAAAGAGTCGAATAGGGGTAGATATGTCATACAACTGTTTAATCCAGTGAGCAGCCTCTCTAATTTTCAAAATGCCGAAATTACGACTGGCCAACCCCAATACGACCTTGTCTGGTGACTCAAGATAGAGTGCCATATAGCCATCAGCATTGAAATTTAAAAGGTTGGCAGGGTATGTTTGAGCCAAACGGCCAATACCCCACATAAGCCCTCTCTGCAATTCTAAGAGCTCAAGGTAGTTCTCCTCCCGCATGTAGGAGACAAGTAAATGGCCATACTCATCAGCCAGCTGTTTATTGCATGCCATCACTTCCCCTAAGGCCTCTGGCATCCCCCAGCCTATACCACCAGATTCCTCATTGAGACTCCAGAGGATACGACGCATGATGAGTCTGGCATCCTCCATATTTTGCTGAGCCAGGTCATTCATTAAAAGCCCAAGGGCCTGGATAGAGTGCCATTTGATAACCTCATCTGTCTGATATATTCCAGAGAGTAAGGCAGAGACGGTATATTTTGTCGAAAATTCCCGTAACTGTCCAATCACCGCAGCAAAACTTTTTTCTTTCAGTAATGTGGGCAACATTCTCTTTATTTGTCGTTCCTTCATAGGGCTTACCTCACTGAATTATTTTTTTACTAA
>JAOZSN010000068.1 GCA_029939635.1 Deltaproteobacteria bacterium | reverse complement strand
CTACTATCTGCCACCACCGGCTCTGTACCTATCTCGCCGACAATAAAGGGGTTGATATCCAGTTCAGTTATCTGTGGAAAATCAGTGGTGAGCTGACTGATACGTTGCAGGCCTGTGGCAATGGCCTCGATATCCACCTCCACCTGGCCACGCTTACCATCCAACATGGCATAGGAGCGAGTGGCCAGTAACATCTGCATGGCCTCATCAAAGGTGATGGGGGCCAGATGAAAGGCAACATCCTCCATAACCTCAACAAAGATACCGCCCAGACCAAACATGAGCATAGGGCCAAATTGGGGGTCACGATTCATACCTAGAATAACCTCCAGGCCAGGTTTTGCCATCTGCTCTACATACACCCCTTCAATATAGGCATTTGGCACCCGTTCCTGAATCCGCATTGTCATCAGGTCAAAGGCATCACGGACAGACTCAGCACCGGTAAGATTCAACTTTACACCACCCAGGTCACTCTTATGAATGACATCGGGGGACACGATCTTCATAGCCACGGGGTACCCTATCTGCTCAGCCATCTCCACGACTTCGTCACGATCCACTGCCAACTGCCCCTTAGGAACCCTAAACCCATAGGCCTTGAGAATGGCTTTGGATTTCACCTCAGAGAGCTGCAAACGTTTGGTTCTCTGACTTCGGGTAATAATCCGTTCAACCCGACGACGATGCACCCTGAAACGATTAACAATGCGGGCCGGACGATTCAGCCAGCAATTGTAGTCATACATAGCCTTGAGCGCTGCCACAGCACGTTCTGGCGATTCATAATCGGGCAAGCCAGCAGTGGACAAGACATCACGGCCCGGCATCACGGTTGCCCCTCCCATAAATGAAACTAGAACAGGTTTTTCTCCGTTCATGGCCTGGACCAGGGCTAATGCGGTTTCAGCTGGTCTGGTCATGGCCTGGGGGGTGAGGACAATAATAATGGCATCAACAGAATCATCCTCCTGAGCTGCCGTTAAGGCTGCGGCATACCGTTCCGGCGCAGCATCACCCAAAACATCGATGGAATTTGCCACACTGGCCTCTCCCGGCAATTGCTGGCGCAGGGCTGCAGTGACGTTCTGAGCAAATTCTGCCACCACCATCCCTGCCTTTTCCACAGCATCAGCAGTCATAGTCCCCGGCCCACCAGCATTGGTGATAATCAAAACCTGATTTCCTGTCGGCAAGGGCTGCAAAGAAAAGGCGGAGCCATAATCAAAAAGCGCCTCAAAGGTCTCTGCCCTAATGACGCCAGACTGGCGAAAGGCTGCCCCATAGGCGGTATCCACTCCAGCCAAAACTCCGGTGTGGGAGGCAGCGGCCTTCTGGCCGGCAACAGTGGTTCCAGCTTTAAGGATAATTACCGGCTTCAGACTTGAGGCCTCTTCAGCAGCCTTGATGAACTCATCACCATCAACAATGTCCTCAAGATAGCCGATTATAACCTTACTATTACCATCATGAGCCATGGATTTGAGCAGTTCTATTTCTGAGATATCAGCCTTGTTACCAATACTTACCAGCTGAGAGAGACCAAGATGGCGGCTCTCTGCCAAATCAAGAATTGAAGTGCACAGGGCACCAGACTGAGAAATAATGGAAATAGGCCCCCTTCTGGGCATGGCACCAGCAAAAGAGGCATTCAAGTCAGCATAGGTATTGAGCAGACCAAGGCAATTTGGCCCCACCAGATGAACATTGCGACGATGACAATAGTCAGCCAACTTAAACTCCAGGGCAGCCCCTTCCTCGCCCGCCTCCTTAAAACCCGATGCGAGAATAATGATTCCTCCGGCACCAGCAGCCACCGCCTCTTTTACCGCCTTTTCCACCAAGGGCTTAGGTAGGGCAATAACACAGAGATCAATTGTATCACCATAGCTTTTCAGGTCAGCAAAGCAGGCACAACCCAGCACCTCATCAGCCTCCGGGTTCACTGCAATCACCGGCCCGGAAAACCCACCATCCAACAGGTTAGCCAGCACATCGTGCCCGACCTTACCTGTTGTACGGGAGGCACCAACAACAGCCACAGACTTTGGATAAAAAAGGGATTCAAGCATGTATATACCTTAAATACAGTTTCAAGTTTTCTGTTTTTACGTTTCAAGTTGCCAAGGCAAGACTTGGACTCCTGACTCATCATCTTCGGTTACAACTGTTTTCAGAGTCAAGACAAAAAAACTTTTCATTAAATCAACAAATCTAATATTCTAGCTTATCCTATCGTTTTTACGCCTTTTACAATATTTCCCCTTTCCATCAGCGGGAAAATATCCTATTAAAGGACAACATTAACGTACATGTTACCGAATCATTTTTCTGGCCTTGTATCTTTAAATGAATTTTTGTGCCTTTATCAGCCATCAAGGTCAGTGACAAAAAATCTATTACCCATCTGCAAACCTTGAAGGAGTTGCTCTATGAAAATCGCGGTTATGAAAGAACTTCACCCTGGCGAAACCAGGGTGCCGCTGATCCCACCATCAGCAGAGAAGCTAGTCAAACTAGGGGCAGAGGTGATCATTGAAAGTGGCCTGGGAGAGACCTGTCGCTATACGGATGCGGACTACACCAAGGTAGGTGCCACTATTGGTTCATCCCGAGAGGATATGCTCAAAACCGCTGATATCATTCTTCGCCTGCGCAAACCGCCGATGGAAGAAATCGAGCTCATGCGCAAAGGTGCCATCCATGTCAGCTATCTTGACCCCTTTAACGAGGTCGAGCTGGTGGACAAGATGACTGCGGCAGGCATCAGTACCATCAGCCTAGAGATGATCCCACGCACGACCATTGCCCAAAAGATGGACGTCTTAAGCTCCCAGGCCAACCTGGGTGGCTATGTCTCGGTTATCATTGGTACAGAACAGCTGGATAAGGTACTACCCATGATGACTACCCCGGCCGGAACCATCAAGCCATCCAAGGTTTTTATTATTGGTGTCGGCGTTGCTGGTCTGCAGGCCATTGCCACGGCGCGCCGCCTCGGTGCTCGTGTTGAGGCCTTTGACACCCGCCCTGTTGTTGAGGAGCAGGTCAAGTCCCTAGGTGCCAAATTTGTCAAGGTAGACCTGGGCGAGACTGGCCAGACCAAGGATGGGTATGCAGAACAACTCACTCCTGAGCAGATGGAGCTGCAAAAGCAGGGCATGGCCAAGGCCTGTGCCAGCTCTGATATCGTCATCACCACGGCCCAACTCTTTGGCCGCCCAGCCCCCCGAATTGTTGATAAAGCCATGATTGCTGCCATGGCTCCAGGTTCTGTCATCATTGATATGGCCGTTGAGACTGGTGGTAATGTGGAAGGCTCTGAGGTAGATAAGATCGTTGAGATCGAAGGGGTTAAGGTTGTGGGTTTAGGCAATCTGCCCGGCCAGGTGGCTCTTACCGCTAGCCAGATGTACTCTGCTAACCTAACTAATTTCGTTGATCACTTCTGGGATAAAGAAGAAAAGACCTTCAATCTCAACCTGGAAGACGAGATCATCCAGGGAGCCCTCATCACCCATGATGGTGCCCTGTACAGCGAGATGTACAAGAACATAATGAAAAAATAGGCAGCAGCAGCCCAGCTGCGCACGTCCAGGCCGGTTCGCATAGCGTTACTTGTCACCGACCTGGCCGCACCCATCTGGATCACTGCTGCCTATTTTTGAGAGTTTCACCTTGGTGAGGCTTTTCACAACATAAAGGAGTAATAAAATGGAAGCTGTTTATCTTACATTTGTCTTTGTGCTGGCGATATTTTTGGGTTTTGAATTGATCTCCAAGGTTCCCTCCACTCTGCATACGCCGCTCATGTCTGGCTCTAATGCTATTTCCGGCATTACCCTCATAGGTGCCCTGGCATCTTTAAAAACCGATAATGTCCAGCTGGCCGCTATCCTGGCTACTGCTGCTGTGGCTCTGGCCACCATCAATGTGGTAGGCGGCTATGCTGTTACCAACCGCATGCTGGAGATGTTCAAGAAAAAAGATGAAGGAGAGTCCAAATGAGTTCTGCCCCTATTTTCATTAACTTTGCCTATATTATCTCGGCGGCCCTCTTCATCTTCGGCCTCAAAATGCTAAGTTCACCGGCCACAGCCCGGCGCGGCAACCTGGTGTCTGCCGTTGGTATGCTGCTGGCTATTATTGTTACCCTGCTCAACCAGGGTCTGGATTACAAATGGATCATCGTTGGTATGGCCATTGGCTCGGTAATAGGCCTCTTTGCCGCCTACAAGGTAGAAATGACCTCCATGCCGGAAATGGTGGCCCTGTTTAACGGTTTTGGCGGTATGTCCAGTATGCTGCTGGCCTGGGGAGAATATGCCCAGCACCCGCAGATGTCCGTCTTTATTGCCATTGTTGCCTTTATCTCCGCCTTTATTGGTGCCATGACCTTTTCTGGTTCCATGGTGGCCTTTGGTAAACTCTCCGGCAAAATAACCCAGCAGGCCGTGGTTTTTAATGGCCAGCATATCATTAACAGCTTGATTTTACTGATAACATTGGCGGCCGCGATCTTTTTCACCATGCAACCCGATACCGCCATGGGCATAAAGGCCTTTTATCTTATCTTGGCCCTGGCCCTGGTCTTTGGTATTGCTTCCACCATCCCCATTGGTGGCGCTGACATGCCGGTGGTTATATCGCTTCTTAACAGCTATTCAGGCTTAGCCGCCTGTGCCGCTGGTTTTGTTATCCATAATAACATCCTCATCGTTGCTGGTGCCCTGGTTGGAGCAGCCGGTATGATCTTAACCAATATCATGTGTAAGGCCATGAACCGCTCCCTGGCCAATGTACTCTTCTCGGGCTTTGGCTCGGCCACCCAGGCTGCAAGTGGTGGTGACGGTCCCCAAGGCGAGGCAAAACCTGCCACAGCCGAAGATGTCTTTTACATCTTAGAGGCTGCTGATTCCGTAGCCTTTGTTCCTGGCTATGGTCTAGCCGTGGCCCAGGCCCAGCATGTGGTAAAAGAGCTGGGCGACCTGCTGGAAGAAAACGACACCGAGGTTTCCTATGCCATCCATCCAGTGGCTGGTCGTATGCCAGGTCACATGAATGTCTTGCTGGCCGAGGCCAATGTTCCCTATGACCAGTTAGTAGAGATGGATGATATTAATCCCCGCATGGATACCGTTGATGTCTGCGTGGTCATTGGTGCCAATGACGTGGTTAACCCAGCTGCCCTTGAAGATGAAAGCAGCCCAATCTACGGCATGCCCATCATCGAGACCTTTAACGCCAATACCGTTATTGTCCTCAAGCGTTCCATGAATCCCGGTTTTGCCGGCATCCAAAACGCCCTGTTCTTCCGCGAAAACACCCGGATGTATTTTGGCGATGCCAAGGTGGCAATCCAGGCCTTAGTGGCTGAGTTCAAAAGCTAGAACTTTAAGAAGGTAAAAAATAGAGAAAGACACCAGCTTCTTTATTTCTTTGCATTCTCTATTTCTTTACAAAAAAGGCCGGTTTCCTCATCTTGAGGAAACCGGCCTTTTTTGTTGGCCTACCCACCTGCCCGGCCGGTTGACAATTTAAGGAAAGCCTATTAATAGGATCTACAGGCTCCACAAAACCTTTAAATTGTAATACTCCACATGGCTATGAGCATGGCAAATACTATTGATATTGCTTCACTATCTCGCCAGGTCAAAGGCGAGATTGAAACAAAATTTCCTGAGGCGCATATTGACTTTTGCCTCACCTGTGGCCTCTGTGCCAGTGGCTGTCCGGCTACTGGACTAGAAGGGCTTGATCCCCGTAAATTTTTGCGCCTCCTGGCCTTAGGTCAGGATGAAGAGCTGCGCAGCACCAAGTGGATATATAGCTGCACCAATTGTATGCGCTGCGCCTATGTCTGCCCCATGAATATTGATGTGGGTCGTCTGGTCATGCTGGTACGCGGCATGCGGTCTAAAGAAGAACGCCCCACCAACCTGCAAAAATCCTGTGATCTGCAAAAGGCCTCCAACTCCACCGGTATCCCCAACTCTGACTTTGTCTGGGTGGTGGGTGATGTCTTGGAAGAGGTGCGGGAGGAAGAGCCTGAATGGGCTGACCTCCAGGCCCCCATGGACAAGCAAGGCGCCATGTTCTACCTCAATCAGAACGCCAAAGAGCCCACGGTGGAGCCAGAAGAGATGGTACCCCTGTGGAAGATCCTGCACAAGGTGGGTATCGACTGGACCTATTCCTCTGAATGGTGGGATGGTGCCAACTACTGCCTTTTTCCTGGCGACCCAGAGGATTGGGAATACACGGTACGAAAACAGGCGGAGACAGTGGACGCCTTGGGGTGTCCAACTTACATAAACACGGAATGAGGCCACATGTATTATGCAACCCTGGAAGGGTTGCGAAGATTTGACATCCCTCACAAGTTTGAATTTGTCTCCATCATCACCCTTTACGCCCAGTGGATACGAGAAGGACGCCTCAAGGTGGATCCGGCCTGGAACATAGAAGGGCTCAAATTCACCGTACAGGACCCATGCAAGTTAGTGCGCCAGGGTATCGGCGATCCTGTGGCGGAGGATCTGCGCTTTGTTATCAAGCAGGTGGTTGGCGAAGAAAACTTCATCGATGTCTGGCCCAATAAGTCCAATAATTACTGCTGCGGTGGTGGTGGTGGTGCCCTGCAATCTGGCTTTGTCGACAATCGCCGCACCTACGGTAAGTTCAAGTTTGACCAGCTGACCACCACTGGTGCCGATGTGGTCATCACCCCTTGTCATAACTGTCATGGTCAGGTCATGGATATCTGTGATCATTTTGGCGGCACATTCAAGACCACCCATCTCTGGAACTGGATTGTAAAGGCAATGGTGTAAGCTCATGAAAGGATCAGTTCTTATAATTGGCGGCAGTATTGCTGGTGTACAGGCAGCCTTGGATCTGGCTGATAGCGGTTTTTACGTCCATCTGGTGGAGATGACTTCCGGTATTGGCGGTGCCATGTCCCAGCTGGATAAAACGTTCCCCACCAATGACTGTTCAGCCTGCATTCTTTCACCAAAATTGGTGGAATGCGGTCGACACTTGAACATCAACCTGCTCACCCTTTCCGAATTGGAAGAGATCAACGGTGAACCCGGCAACTTCAAGGTAAAGGTGCGCCAACACCCGCGCTATGTTGACCCGACAAAATGTATCTCCTGTGGTGAGTGTGCGGCCAAATGTCCCAAAAAGGTTGATGATCTATTCAATCTGGACATGAACAAACGCAAGGCCATCTACCTGAAATACCCCCAGACCGTGCCGCTTAAATATGCCATTGACCCGCAACACTGTATCTGGCTCAACAAGCCGGGTAAATGCGGAGCCTGTGCCAAGGTATGCCCAGCTGATGCTATTAATTTTGACGACACTGAAAGCATCCATGAGCTAGAGGTGGGTGCAGTGCTCATGTCCCCCGGTTTCCGCCCCTACAATCCCGAAAAACTTGATTTTACCGGCTACGGACGCCTGAAAAACGTGGTCACGTCCATGGAATTTGAGCGGTTGTTAAGCCCCTCTGGCCCCTGTACCGGCCACATGGAACGCCCCTCAGACGGCAAAGAACCTACACGTGTTGCCTGGTTGCAATGCGTGGGCTCCCGAGATGAGAATCGCTCCTGCAACTCCTACTGCTCTTCAGTATGCTGTATGTACGCCATTAAGCAGGCGGTCATTGCCAAGGAGCATGCTGCATCTGATCTTGCCGCCTCCATTTATTATATGGATATGCGCACCCACGGTAAGGGCTTTGAGGCCTATTTTGAACGGGCCAAGGATCAAGGTGTCCAGTTTAGGCGCTCCCGCGTCCATTCCATTACCCCTCTGGCAGAAGATAATCTCCAGGTACAATACGCCGACGAAGAGGGTACACTCCAACGCGACGAGGTAGACCTGGTTGTATTGTCGGTTGGCATGGAAATGACCACAAAGTCACAAGAGCTGGCCCACCTGCTCGACGTTGAGCTCAACGAAAACAATTTTATCAAAACTGACCCGTTCAACCCGGTGGCCACCAGCCGTCCTGGCATCTTTGTCTGTGGCGCAGTCTCGGAGCCAAAAGATATCCCCCAATCCGTGGTGGAGGCCTCAGCCGCTGCCTTGGAGATCGAAAAAATGTTGAGCGACAGCCGCTGGCAAGAGACCCAGGAGGCCCAATTTCCTGCGGAACGCAACGTCTTTGCCGAGGCCCCAAAAATCGGTGTCTTTGTCTGCTCCTGCGGTATTAATATCGCCGGGGTGGTTGATGTAAAAGATGTCACAGAATACTCTGCCCAGTTACCAGACGTAGTTTTCTCGCAAAACAATTTGTTTTCCTGCTCCCAGGATACCATTGACCAGATGGCCAAGACCATCCAGGAACAGGGTCTTAACCGCGTCGTGGTGGCATCGTGTACACCACGCACCCATGAGTCCCTCTTTCAAGAGACCTTGCGCGATGCTGGCCTTAATAAGTATCTCTTTGAGATGGCCAATATCCGCGATCAGGACTCATGGGTCCACCAAAATGACCCGGAAGCAGCCACCCTCAAGGCCAAAGACCTGGTGCGCATGGCTGTGGCACGGGTCCGTGGGGCCAATGCCCTACCCTATAATCAGGTAGCGGTAACCAAGGCAGCCCTGGTTATTGGTGGCGGCATGGCAGGCATGACCTCGGCCCTGGCCCTGGCCAACCAAGGCTTCCCTGTAACCCTGGTGGAAAAAGCTGATAAGCTTGGAGGTAATGCCAACCGTCTCTTTCATACCTGGCAGGGCATAGAGGTACGCCAACAGCTTGAGAAAACGATCAGCAAGGTCTTTTACCACGACAACATCGAGCTTAAACTGGGCACCACAGTGGAAAAAGCCACCGGCTCAGTGGGCAAATTCACCACCACACTATCAGATGGAGCAAAGCTTGAACATGGTACGACCTTGATGGCGGTGGGCGGCAAACCCCTCATCCCCACCGGCGACCACCAGTATCTCTACGGCAGCAATAAACAGGTTAAAACCTTGCTGGAAGTAGATGAGATGCTACTGACAGACATAAATATGGGCAGTATCAAGCAGGCGGTCTTCATTCACTGCGTTGGCTCACGCATACCTGAGCAACCATACTGCAGTCGGGTCTGCTGTACCCATGCCATTGAACAGGCCGTCCATCTAAAGAAGCTGAATCCAGAGATGGATATCTTCATGCTCTATCGCGATATCCGCACCTATGGCCAGCGTGAGGCCGTCTATAAAGAGGCACGCAGTCTCGGTATCCTCTTCATTCGCTATGACCTGGACAACCTGCCCCAGGTCAACGAAGAAGATGGCCAATTACAGGTGCTGGTGCAGGATCATGTCCTGCTTCGTCAGGTCAAATTCAACCCTGATCTACTGGTACTGGCCACTGCTGTTGTGGCCCACCCAGAGACAAAGGATCTAGCCAAGGTATATAAATGCCCCATTAATCAAGAAGGCTTTTTACTAGAGGCACATATGAAGTTACGGCCGGTAGATTTTGCCACCGACGGTGTCTACCTGGCCGGCCTCTGCCATTACCCCAAGCCACTGGAAGAGTCCATTGCCCAAGCCCAGGCCGCAGCCAGCAGGGCATCCCTCATCCTGGCCCGCGATATGGTGCCGGCCGAGTCGATCACTGCAGAGGTTGATCCGCGTAAATGTGTGGGCTGCGGGATGTGCACCAAACTCTGCCCCTATAATGCCACCACCCTTGATCTTGACACCATGGTGGCCTCGGTGGAGACCTCGCTCTGCAAGGGCTGTGGAGCCTGTGTGGCAGGGTGCCGATCTGATGCAATTATCCTCAAGAATATTGCCAATGAGCATTTAATGGCGGCGGTTGATGCTGCCCTGATGGAGATGTAGAAAGACAGTTATCAGTTTCTAGTTATTAGTTGAAGGATGTTTTCTTTTTCAACATATGAAATAAACGAGTTATCGCAGCTATGACAGATATAAATACAGAATGGCAACCCAAGATTATCACCTTCTTATGCACCTGGTGCAGCTATGCCGGTGCTGATCTGGCTGGTGTCAGCCGCTATCAGTATCCCCCTAACATCAGGGTCATCAAGGTGCCTTGTTCTGGTCGCATGAGCCCAAACCTGATCTTAAATGCCCTCAAAGGTGGTGCTGATGGCGTCTTGGTTTCAGGGTGTCATCCAGGTGATTGCCATTATATCAGCGGCAATTATTTTGCCCGCCGTCGCTTTGGCCTCCTGGGTAACCTGTTGGAATTTATTGGTCTGGAGAAAGATCGGGTTCAATTTACCTGGGTATCAGCGGCAGAGGGTGAACAATTTGCCGATGTCATCAGCCAGGTAACAGAATCAGTGCGCAAGTTGGGTCCTGCCACACGACTGGTGAAAAATATTCCTGCTGAAATCAATGTAGAACGAGCATGTGCCAATGAATAACAGAACAACCACAGCTAAAGACGTAGGCACACGCCACCCTAAGGCGCAACGAGTACTGACGGTTGCCGCGTCAGGCAGCAAAGTTATTTGCGAGAGTGACAATGAATAAGATCGGCGAACATATACGACAACGGGCCGCAGAGTTACTGGAATCTAGAGAGATTGACGCCTTTATTGGCTTTCGCCAAGGCAGCCTGCCCATGACGACCCAACATTATGTGGCTCGTAGCGCAGCTGAGGCCCAAAACCTGGTTTGGAATAGTTTTTGCGTGTTGAATCCCACCAATATTCTGCCATCACTGCTTAAATCATTTGAACCACCTCGTCGGCCCGGCGACCCATTGCCTGATGACCTGCCTAAGGTTGGCATTGCCGTAACAGGCTGCTGGTCACGCAATCTAGCCATCCAATTTCAAGAAAACCAGGCCAGCCGTAAACGGGTGATAGCCATTGGTCTGCCCTGTACCGGCATGAGTGACCGCCGCCAGATTTTGGCCCAGACCGGCGAGATGGTCACTGAGGTTTCCGAGACAGCAGAGGATCTCTACTTCACCGGCGGTACGGTGGCCAGCCTAAAACGGACTGAGATCTTACGCCCCAACTGTGCCAGCTGTGTCCATCCCCAGCCCGTGGCCCGTATCATGACCGAAGTGATTGAAGGTGACTGCATCAACAATGATGCAGCAGGTCGCTTTGCCGAAGTTGAGGAGATTGAGGCCAAGGATAGTGATGGACGCTGGGACTGGTTTAGCTCTGAGTTTTCTGCCTGTATTCGCTGCTACTCCTGTCGCAACGCCTGCCCCTTATGCTACTGCCCAACCTGCTTTGTGGACGATGCCAAACCACAATGGGTTGGCAAAGGTCTAAACTCCAGCGACACCTCCATCTTCCATATCCTGCGGGCTTACCATTGTGCCGGCCGCTGTACTGATTGTGGATCGTGTGAGGCCGCCTGCCCCATGGGTCTACGCCTGCGCCTGCTCACCAAGAAGCTGGATAAAGACGTGGTGGATATGTTTGACAGCGAGGCGGGTGTGGAACCATTCAAGCCCCTCCCCCTGAGCACTTACAGCCAGGCGGATCCCCAACCCTTCATTGTCCAACCCAGTCACAGCAAAGGGGAGGATTCATAATATGAAAACCCTGAAACTAAGCAATGACGAGCTGCAAGGCTGGCTGGCCAGCTGGCAGCAAAAGCATGCCATCTATGCCCCCCAACTAGGAACCGATGCCAGCAAACCACAATTTCATGACTGGGCATTACTGGACGGGGACGAGATGCCCCAGTTGCCTACTGGTGTGGTGAAAAATTCCATTAAACGTTTTTATCTGCCCCAGCCCCAAACCATGGGCACCTTTAGTATTGATAAGCGGCAAGCAGACGCCTTTATCATCAAGGAGACCTTGCCGGATAGTGCCAAGAAACAGATCCTCCTCGGTGCCCGCCCCTGTGATGCCCGGGCCATCCTGCTGAAAAATCAGATCCTGGCCTCTGATCCTTATTTTCAGGCCGCCAGAGAAAAGAATATAGTCGTGGGGGTTACCTGCAGCGACCAGGCTCCAACCTGCTTCTGCCACAAAACCGGTGCCTCCCCCCTGGCCTTTATAGGGATGGATATAGCCTTAAGTCAAACGGATGAAGGTTGGCTGGCCGAGATTATCACCCCACGCGGTGAAGAGCTGGCAGGAAATGGTGCAGAAGCCAGCGAGGCTAAAATTGCAGAATTAAAAGAAAAACGCGATGCCATTAAGCAATGCAGCCCAGCCCACGGCTTTAAAGAGCAGCCCATGCAGGAGATGTATGATGCCCCGCTATGGCAGGGCTTGAGTGACCGCTGTATCAGCTGTGGCACCTGTACATTTCTCTGCCCCACCTGCACCTGCTTTGATATCCAAGACGAGACCTCGGGCAATACAGGCCGCCGTATCCGTATCTGGGATAGCTGCATGACCGCCCTGTTCACCGCCCATACCTCTGGCCACAATCCACGCGGCACAAAATTAAGCCGAGTACGCCAACGTTTCATGCATAAACTTAAATATTACCCAGACGATTATGGCCCCCTCTACTGCGTAGGTTGTGGCCGCTGCGTCCGTGATTGTCCGACAAATATTGATATCCGCGAAGTGATAGAAGATTTACAATCTTAGTTTACGGTTTACAGTTTTCGGTTAACAGTTGAAGGATGTTATCTTCATTAAGTCCTCTTCCACGACCGTAAACCGTAAACCGGCAACCGTAAACATGATGCCGAGGCAGATAAAGTCCAACAAAGCTATCTTGCCGCCGGTGTCCATTAATGCCCGGAACAAATGAATATGTCCATCCAGTCTGAAATAAATCCCTACCTGCCCTACCCAGTCATCATCGATGATATTATTGTCGAGAGTGAAGACGGCAACCTCAAGACCTTTAAATTTGTCTTTGAAAACAAGGCAGATGAAGAAAAATGGCAGCATGTGGCAGGCCAGTTTGCCATGCTCTCCATTGCCGGACAGGGCGAGATCCCCATTGGTATTGCTTCTTCTCCCAGCGAAAAGGGCTATCTGCTCTTTACGGTGAACCGGGCCGGCAAGGTAACCACGGCTCTCCATCAGATGAAGATTGGCGACCGCATGGGTATCCGTGGCCCCATGGGCAATGGCTTTCCCATTGACACAGAGCTTAAGGGCAAAAACATCGTCATCATCAGCGGCGGCTTTGCCTTCACCACCCTACGTGCCACCCTGCTCTATATGCTGGCCAACCGCAGCGATTATGGCAACATTACCGTAATTTATGGCTCCCGTACACCTGGCATGCTCCTCTATCGGGACGAGTTGGCCGAGTGGGCCAAACGTGATGACCTGGATATCCATATCACCGTGGATGCTGAGGCAGAAGGATGGAATGGTCTGGTTGGCTTTGTACCCACTATAGCCGCTGATGTGGCCCCACCAGCCGATAATGCCGCCGCCCTCATCTGTGGCCCACCCATTATGATCAAATTCACCATGCCACCCCTAGAAAAGATTGGCTGGAATGACGACCAGGTTTATCTCTCTTTAGAAAACAGGATGAAATGTGGCGTGGGCCATTGCCTCCATTGCAATGTCGGCCCCACTCTGGTCTGCAAGGATGGTCCTGTTTTCACCCGCAGCCAGGTCAAGGATCTGCCCCTGGAGTACTAAACGCCCCTTTTCATCAGCAAATTTTTAAATAAGCCAGAACACTGAAGCAGCCAGTTACCTACTCTACACGCAAAGCTGTAACAAGCTTGACAACAGCCTTTATTTGAGTACCATGAAATAGAATCTTATATTATTTAGCTCACCTTTGTACGAGGTTGTGTCCATTTCTGTTTTACACGCCATACTAATGTGGACCCCAAAGCAAGGACAAATATTTTTTAATTTAAGGTGTACCTGTTTGCTTCTTTCTTAATGATTTATGCTGCTATTTTGAGAGCCTCCTCTCCAAAATAAATCTCTGCCGGTGTTTTGCCAGAGAACGACTGATGTGGCCGTTCATAATTGTAGAAATTGAAATATTCTTTTAACCCTTTGGTTAATTCTGAGACAGTTTCAAAGTCTTCGAGAAATACTTTCTCATATTTCACTGAACGCCATAACCTTTCAATAAATATATTGTCGAGATAACGGCCTTTTCCATCCATGCTGATTCTAATGCCACTCTCTTTGAGCTTTCCTGTAAAGGCATTGCTTGTGTATTGTGACCCTTGGTCGGTATTAAATATCTCTGGAGTATTATAGCTACGAATAGCACTGTTTAAGGCACTCACGCAGAACTCATCATCCATGGTCACAGAGACCTCCCAGGACAACACAAAGCGACTGGCCCAGTCCATTACTGCTGTGAGATACACAAACCCATTAGCAAGCCGGATATAGGTGATATCTGAACACCAAACTTGATCAGGGGTGGTAACCTTTAGGTTCTTCAATAAATAAGGGTAAACCTTGTGCTCTTTCCTTGGCTTACTGGTATTTGGCTGTGGGGCTACTGACCTTAGCCCCATCAACTGCATTAGTCGCCGGATTCGTTTCCTGTTTACCTTGAATCCATTGCGATTTAAGTAATCTCTCATCTTTCGGCTACCATAAAACGGATGTCTAAGATACTCTTCATCAATTTGCTTCATTAATTCTATATTTTCGCTATTTTCAGCAGCATTAGACCTTGGCCTATAGAAAGAAGATCGGGCGAGACTAAGAAGCTCACACTGGCGACTAATGCTAAGTTTTTCGTTCTTAGAATCAATGCATTCAAGCTTTTCAAGAAGGCTCATCCCAGATATCCTGTCTTTTTTTTTAGCCAATCTACTTCTATTTGTAATTGACCGACTTTCTTATACAAATTGTCTCGTTCCTGTTTTTCTTTATTGGCGTTTTTGTCTTTTCCGTTGGCAAAGGCTACAGGGGCGGCATCAAGTAACTGCTTCTTCCATCTACTAATTTGATTGCCATGAACTCCATACTCCGAAGCCAATTCTGAAATTGTTTTCTGGCCCTTAATAGCATCAAGAGCAATTTGTG
>JAOZSN010000205.1 GCA_029939635.1 Deltaproteobacteria bacterium | reverse complement strand
AGTACTTTTTGCTTTTTTCCTTCAATTTAAAACGAGAAAACCATACCGATGCGGCCGATTTCATTTAAGGAGCGTGTGCCCCTGTGTTCCATGTCGGCGCGGATATTGTTATAGGCCACAAAAAATTCTGCAAAGGGTGATAAGCGGTAGGCCACTCTGGCATTACTTTCCAGCAACCAGTCTGCGTCTTGGCCAGTGAAGACCTTGGGGCCGTAATAGATATCACCAGAGAGACCAAAGCCACCAAGGGCAGGAGGGAAATAATCTGCCAGCACACCCATGGCAGCACTGACAATATCTTGATTTTGGTAGGTGGCTGCATACACCTTGACGCCACCACCAAGCTGCAGTCCATCAACGCCAGCAATGGGGGCGTGGACATCGAATCCCACTGAGCCCAGGCTGGTGTTTTCCTCAGTGTTGCGCATAAAGCGACCGTTCAGCTTGGAGTTGTTGTCCTCGGCATTAGTTATGGTGTGTTCATAGCTTAAGAGACCAGTAACATCACTAAAGCTAATTTCCACACTGCCTGCAGCCAGGCATGGTGTGGCCAGCAAGAGGAGTATGGCTGTCAGGAGAGAAATATTTCTCGATTTTTCTATGGTTATTGTCATGGTCTGCATGAGCTATCTCCTTAATTTACAACTATTCAGTAAGGGCAATCCACTACCCTCACCTCAAGACTGTAACTGTTTTGAGGTGCCTCAGGTTTGTTCATTTGAAGCGTACTATTGTTACTCCAGAAGCTCTAAATTGGCAGATAGCGGAGACTTCTAAGGTGGGGTGCAGCTGAACAGTTACCTTGATTTTATTTTCGTTTTGCTGGGACACCAAGCATTTTCAGGATAATACCTAAGGGGCAGACTTTAGTAAAGCCGAATTGTAGGAGATTCGCGCCCACAAAGGCGGTGAAGAAAAGCCAGTATGTGCTCATGAATAGAGGGTTGGCCTCGCAGTCGACGCCGAAAGCTAGGCTGATTAAAATGAAACATCCAGCAAGGGTATGAATCCAGTCTGTTATGATCATGGTAGTAACTTTTTAGGTAAAGGTTAAATGGGAGAAATTAAAAACTCCAGCGCGCCGCAGCGTAGAGATTAGAGTTGTTTTCAAATTGACCCCAAAACGTGTGGTCATGTTTGCCTTGGAACAGGTTCACACCTGCCTCAAGCAGCCAGTGGTCATCCATCTTATATTGTGACTTGAAGCGGACATAGGCATCTCGATCATTGGGTGAAAAGTAGGTAAAGAGTGACAGGATAAGATTTTGGTTCATCAGTAACTTGGTGAGGCGAATTGTAAAGAGGTGGCGAAATTTATCGCGCTCGGTACCATTGTTGATGCTACTCTTATAGGCGTTGTGGTCCCGCATATACTCCAGGTAATATTGGGCGCCACCGGTGAAATTATGGGCGAGTTCCTGTTCGTAGCCTGTCAGCAGTCGTGCTTCACTGTTACGGGTATACGGATCGTTACCATCTCTATCCTGGCGTGAGTCATAATAGCCTACCTCAATATTACCGATGCCTTTGTATATAGGGGCGCGCAGAGAGGCTCCATAGACAGAGAGGCGTGGATAGCGCAGGCGTGGAGATTGTTCCATGGTCATACCCTCTGGTTCCTTCCAGAAACCTGAGTAGGCGTAGAGGGCAATCTCCATGGATTTTATATTTCGTGAGAGTCGCAGTGAAAATTCACTGTCGTCAAAAAGGCTGTTGCGATTATCCACCTCAAAGATGTAATCTCGACCAGCTGTACGACCTAAGACACCATTCCAATAGGAGATACGTTCCCCGCTGATATGGTTGGATTCGTCAAAGATAGGGGTCCAGACAAAATCAATATTGGCCAGGTTGGTAAAATAGCTGGTTTTGATGGCATCAGAGGGAGCCTTGAGATACTCATCGTCACGACCAATAAAAAATGACTGCCAGTCCTTGGGGAACATGTCATTAATAAAGAGGAGATCTCCTGTTCCCCAGGTGAGAACCTGACGACCGATCTTCATGTCCATACTATCCAGAGGGGAGAAGAGCAGGTTAAGATCACGCAGATCACCAATCACCTTATTCTCCACACCATCTGCCAGCAACTCACCCTTGACCTTAACCACCCCCCACGAATAATCTTTTGAAAGATCAAGCTGTAGCCGGGCTTCCGCCAGGCTATACTCTTTCTCATACGGGTCATTCTTGGTGCGGATGCCGCCGCGCGCTTCGATAAAACCAGCGGTGTCAATCTCGTAGGTGTCATAGAGACTGTTTTTAAGCTCAGACATACCTGCCTGGGCGGTGAGCGAACCAAGCAGGGTGCATATCATGGTGAGGGATGGAATGATTTTCATGGTAATTACTTGCGGGCCTCCCTGGGAGGACGCCGCAGGTACCGTTCTGTAAAGATAGATTCCTTAACGCCAATATTATACTTAATTTTGGAAAACTCTGAGACAGTATGAGCGCCATTGACCAGATTCGTTACCTTGGATTTAGTAACCGTTGGAAAGCCTTCTATAACCTTGCTTTCCAGTACCTCTACGCGACGATATGGTTTTCCGGGTGCAGTAAGGTATTCGGCCTTCATGGGTAGGAAGGTTTGCTTATCAACCCAAACCAGGTAGGAGGTAAACTCAACGCTCTCTGGGTGCACAGGAGTATTGTTAATGATATAAAAATCAGCTGTCTCTTCGGATAATTCATGGTGATCTTCGCTGATATTACGTCCAGAAACATCCTCGTAGAGAAAGTGGGAACCCATAAAGCTGGTGCGTTTATCTGAGCTGGCAATACGTTTAACCAGATCAAGGCTGGGTAGATACATCCAGCGATCATCATCCTTATCTATAAATTTATGGACCAAAAAGGTGGTTTTACGGACATCGCTGGGCTTTTTAAAGTAGACAAAATAGAGCTGACTACCACCATCCTCCACATCTTTACGCAAGATTGTGAAGAGGCGCTGGCGTGTACGGCCCTGGCTGTCGGTGATGGTCATTTCCACCAAGGCCTGGCCATCATCTCCAGCATAGTAGGAGGTAAGGTTGGCCTTGTTGATGATTTCTTCAACGATTGGGGCAGCGACAGCAGGAACGGCCAGCAAAAACGTGGCTAGTATGAGTAGGGCGATACGTATGTGTTTCATGGTTGTATCTCTAGAATGGTTACCTGTTAATTTTTTCTTTTCTAAACAACCAGCCTTGGAAAATCGTAATCATGGCTGGGAGGATAAACATGGTAGCCATGCCCGAAATGGCCATGATAGAGGCCAAGAAGACACCCACGGTCTGGTATGGCACCAGGGGAGCGGCTAGTAATGGGGTAAAGCCAATAGCAACAACGATGACGTTACGGCTGATGGCCCGGGCAGGTTCCTCGAACATGATTTTAGAGGCCTCGTGCCATGATCCTGTTTTTCGGTATGCCATGCGGGAGCGTTCCAGAAAGTGGATGGCAAAATCCACTGCCAGACCTAAGGTGAGTGAGGAGAGCACAGCCACCGGCATATCATAATCTTTGCCGATTAAACCGATGATGCCATATATCCAGGCAATGGTCATGGAGAGCGGGATCATGGCCAGCAAGCCCCAGGAGGGGGAGCGGAAGAGGATGGTCATCATGATAAAGACAACGACAAAGCTCGATAGAAAGGCGCTGCGCATACCAGATACCATCTTTTCCTGCCAAACAACGTTAATATAGGTCAGCCCGGCCCAATCATGATCTATTTCCACTGGGGCTGGGTGACCAGCGAGGTAACGTTCTACCTCATCCACCACAGACTCCATCACCTTATTGTCGCCATTTTTGAGCTGGATCCAGATATTGGCCTTCTGGTAATCTGGGGTGACCAGGTGGAAGATGTCATCCGGCTTATGACTATTTTGATAGGAAATAAGACATTCGGCTACCTTGCCGACAGAATCTGGCGCACGGTACTGTTCTTGGTTACCCTCATAGAGTTCTTTGTGGACTTTTTTAACGACATCAGTGATAGAGTTGGATTTACCTACTCCTCCGGTGGTGAGCAGATGTTGTTGTAGTTTGTCAATATAACTCAGCATGTCGGGCCGTTTAAAGACTTGT
>JAOZSN010000204.1 GCA_029939635.1 Deltaproteobacteria bacterium | reverse complement strand
CTAATTATATGACCAGGTATACAATTATGAATCAGCAGCCAGCATGTCCCTGCCAGTCAGGAGACTCCTTTCAGAAATGTTGTCAGCCTATCCTTAACGGGATACAGGCGGCCAGCACCCCTGAGGCCCTCATGCGTTCACGATACACAGCATATACCTTAAATGACCTGCCCTATTTGCTGGCCAGTTGGCATCCATCCACCCGCCCCAAGACTATTGACCCAGCCACTATCCCCCACTGGCTTGGGCTAGAGATCATCATGACCAACAGTGGAGCTGGCCAGGAGAATGAAGGTGTAGTTGAATTTAAAGCCTCCTTTCTCCAGAACAGGAAAGTATCGATTCTCCACGAGCGCAGCCGCTTTGTCAAGGAAACAGGTCATTGGTACTACGTTGATGGTGAAATTTTACCCTCAGAGGCTACCACTACACCAGGCAGAAACAGTCCCTGTCCTTGCAAAAGTGGTAAAAAATTCAAAAAATGCTGCGGCCCTTAAAATCCCACGCAGCCCCACAGGAGAAAGACCTATTCGCGCTTTAAACGCCATAGCATAAAAACTGTAATTAATTGCTGTACTTGAGATATAGATAACAAAAAAAATGCCTGTTGGCAGCTATGAAACATAACAGAGATGTCAGGTTTTTTTTGACAACGTACCTTATAATATTATATTGTTTTAAATAGACTCAGGTAGAAAATAAATTCATTTTAACGTTCGCAGCAGAGAGAAAACACATGGAATTCAGAGAAAATAGAGTTGACGTAGCCATGCAATCCACCTTGGCAGCAGGAAATTACTTCTTTGATGGCATGGTGGAAAACATTTCCCGCAATGGTCTCAAAATGTCTGGCATTCCAACCAAATTTAAAACCAAATCCATGACCTGCACCACCATCGTCTCTGGCCGCGGTAAAAATTTCAAACTCAGGGTCAAACCGAGCTGGTCGCAAGAGAACGGTATTTATCAAGATGTCGGATTTGAGATTCTTTCATCACCTGTTGACTGGATCCTCATGCTCAACGACCTTGATCCACGAGAAAAGGACATGTGGGGTAACCTGCAATAACGTTCGCCTCTTCCGACATAAGGGTATCTCGAATAACTAGATTTTTTTCCTTTGACGCAGATATCGACCTAAAAAATAGTTCTTCAAGGCACCCTTAAAGCAACAACAGTCATTATCCAGAAAACATATCCCGGCAAGCAGCAGGGATGTTCTCTGGATTTTTTTATTCATGACACCATACCACTTTCACCCAAACACTTTTCTCCCCACCCCCTAGCACACGAATCTTCTCTTGACTTTCTTCTCTTTTCCACTTACTTGGGATTCTCTAAAACCTTTAATAACTTCACATACTCAGCGAGAAAAAGCATGTCCAGCGAACTGAACTCCGAACTTGGCACCAGTGCTATTACCTGGAACCTTGATGACCTCTACGAATCCCTTGATGACAGTCTCATCAATGACGATATTGACCTCTGTGAACAGGAGGCAGGCTTGCTCCAGGATCAGTTTGCCACCAAACTGGCAGAGCTTGAACCTGCTGTCTTTGTCCGCACGGTCAAACGGTTGGAACGTATTGCCGTTAACCTAGGCAGGCTCGCTACTTTTGCCTTTCTCAACTTTGCGACCCAGGTAAAAAATGACCAGGCAGGTGCCTTCCTCCAACAAATCAAAGAGGCAGCCAGTCGTATTAACCGGGAAACAGTCTTCTTTGAATTGGAATGGAGCAAAATGCCCACTGAGACAGCGGAGAAGCTGCTGGCCGCTGAAGAAACCAGCCATTTTCGCCATTACCTGCAAACCATTAGACGCTACGCCGACCACATTCTCTCCCAGACTGAAGAGGCGCTGCTCATCGATATTGCCCCGGTGGGCCGGGGCAGCTGGACAAACCTGTTTGAAAAAGTGCTGGGCCACCTGGAGTTTGGCGACAAAAAACGCAGCCAAGAAGAAGTCCTTACCGATTTGCACAGTGCTGACCGTTCCACCCGCCAACAGGCAGCCAAAGATCTCACCAAAGGCTTACAGAGCCAACTCCATATCCTCACCCATATTTTCAACACCCTGCTGGCCGACAAAATGATCGACGACCGACTGCGCTCCTATCCCTCCTGGGTCAGCTCCCGCAACCTGTCCAACGAGTTGGAGGAAGAAACGGTCGATGCCCTGGTGAACGCAACCACAAGTCGCTACGACATTGTCCAACGCTATTATCGTTTAAAAAAGGAATTATTGGGTATGGAAACCCTTTATGATTATGACCGCTATGCCCCTCTAGAGCATCTTCCCACTAAACGCATCACCTGGCAGCAATGCAAAGAGATGGTTTTAGGTGGATTTCACGACTTCTCACCGGAGATGGCAGAGATCGCTGGAAAATTCTTTACCGAGGGCTGGATCCACGCCCCGTTACTGCCTGGAAAGCGAAGCGGAGCCTTTGCTCACCCCTGTGTACCAGATACACACCCCTATGTGCTTGTCAACTACACCGGCAGTCTACGCGATGTCTCCACCGTGGCCCACGAACTAGGTCATGGTGTCCACCAGTACCTAGCTGCGCAACAGGGTTATTTTAACAGCAACACACCTCTGGTACTGGCTGAGACGGCCTCGGTCTTTGCCGAGTTTCTCATCTTCCACGCCCAATTAGCCACCCTGGAAGACAAGGCCCAACGCCGTGCCTTTATCTGCCAAAAATTAGAATCAATATTTGCCACCGTGTTCAGGCAGATCTCCATGAACCGTTTTGAGGATATGATTCACACCAGTCGCCGTGAAGAAGGGGAACTTTCCACCCAACGCCTCTCTGAGTTATGGGTGTCCAGCCAACAAGCCATGTTTGGCGATTCTGTCTCCCTTAGCGAGGACTATGCTACCTGGTGGTCATATATTCCCCACTTCCTCCACTCTCCAGGCTATGTTTACTCCTATGCCTTTGGTGAGTTACTTGTACTTGCCCTGTACAGAATCTACCAGCAACAAGGAGCTGACTTCATCCCTAAATACCTAACCCTGCTCAGCCAGGGAGGGAGCCAATCGCCCTACGAGCTACTTAAACCCTTTGATATTGACCTGAACGCCCCCACCTTCTGGCAAGGCGGCCTGGATCTTATTGATGGGATACTGCAAGGGGTAGAGTAATCAGCTTACTGCAGTGTAATGGAATGAATAATCAGCTTATCGCTCAATGGCCCGATGTCCTCATCCACTTCCGCCTCAAATTCTAGCATGCGGATATCATCTGGAGCAAAAGGGACTTTTCCATCATACTCTTCCCGCCACCATTCAGGCACTGATAGTTGAGATGGCTCAAGAGTAACAGTCTGAGAACCAGGTTTCAGGTTCATGTAGGCCTCCACAGGGACAAATGTTTCGTCATCATCCCGCTGGCTATAGCCCTGCACAAACGAATACAACCTAAGAAATAAAGGAATACCACCTTGGGATGTTACCTCCACTTTTACTATTCTATCCTGCATGGACTGCGGGGTAATATTGATGTTGAAACCAGCGTACGTATCATCATCAGTCTTGGAGATCTGATATGTCCAGGTAAGAACGTTATCCGTCGCCTGAGACAAAAAGCTTTTGCCATTTTTGTTTTCAAAAATCTCAACTTTTCTGGTCAACAAATCCTGCTCAGGTAGCACATTTTTCGTCGCACCCTGAATCATGTGGCCATACGTAATGGCATGGGCGACATTTTCTCTAATAATTGTGGCCCAGGCAATAGTATCGCTCACCGAAAACACCTCGACTCGGCCAACCTCCAGTTTTTCAATCTCCAAGATTTCACCGGTTTTCGGATGTTTAATAACCTTACCTTCTTGGTAGACGATAAACTGCATACCCTTTTTAACGCCTGCCTGCCGCCCAAGATCAATAACCACTTTATCTTTCTCACGTTTGGCCACATACCCTTTAAGAGGGAAGTCCTTCATAACTTGGGCTGCGACAGAGACCACCATATCCTCAAGGGATGTGACAGTATCGCTTTTTACTCGTTCGGCCGCGATAATTGAGCCGGTTTCAATATCAATAATTCTCGCATTCACTTCAAGCAGCGCCCCAACCTGCAT
>JAOZSN010000203.1 GCA_029939635.1 Deltaproteobacteria bacterium | reverse complement strand
TTTCAAGACCAAGCAGGCCATAGGAAAAAAAATGGGAGAAGGGAAGAAGCTGTTTATAAATGATATACCAAGCGACGAGACCAAGCAGACCTATAATCAACTGCCTGGCTGTTATTTTTTTATTGTCTGGATCCGGGCTGGCGGAACAACAGCAGTCTGTCCCTTCAGTACAGTTCTTTGTTGGCTTTATTGGTTCCATAGAAAATATTCCTTAGATTAGATAGCCTTGAGTACAATCATACAGGGCAGATGCGTTCTCTATCCACATGGGGAAGTTTATCTACCATTTCCAGTAATTGAGGTTCATCATCAAGCCAGCCCTTGAGGTTCTTGAGCATCACTCTGGCATACTCTGACTCCTCTCCTGAAGTCAGCCGATAAATAAACCATGAGCCTTCCTTGCGGTAATCAACCAGACCAGCGTCTTCCAGTACTTTTAGATGCTTGGAGACCGTTGATTGTGCCAACCCAATCAGTTCCCGTAATTCACAGACACAGAGTTCTTTCTTGGCAAGGATCTTAAGAATTCTGACTCGATTAGGGTCAGATAACGCCTTCATAACGCGAATAAATTGTTTCATATTGGTTCTCTTAAGTTTATCTACGCTTAACTGTCTACCGTATCGTCATATGGCGATACGGTAGACAGTTAAGCTCCCAAAGTCAATCTTTTTATTCTGGTGATTCGTTTTGTAACCGAGTGAAGAAGACCATGGGGTGGCAGTTCCCCCAGGTGGAATGATTAGCAATCAACAATATCCCTGATCAGTTTCGCACCAAGAAGCCATGGCCTCCGCCTGTGAATTTGCCTTTGCTTAAGCAGTGAAATTTCAGGTTGTAGCGATTTCTCACTACAATTGGTATAAATTCTTGAGTGCTTTACTCCGTAACTTCTGCCATAAGAAACTTGAAAGCTGATTTCGAAGCGATTTAGCCAGAGTTAACTTCAATATTGAAGAAACAGGACAGATAATCACCTACCACGCCCATAGGACGTGGTTTGATGAAGACCCCTCTAAGGGGTCATTGTCGTAAAGAAAGCCCCTCAGGGGCTAAATATTTTTCAACTTAATTGTTATGGTCTAACTTATCTTGATTTTGGATATATTTTTTTATCATCTCCCCATCAAGACCAACGGTACTTACACAATACCCAGTTGCCCAAAAGCTCAACCCTGTCATTCTCTTTGTTCCCAGTAATTCCCGGTGAATTCTAATGGCACTTTTGCCCTTTATAAATCCAACTGTATTGGATACACTATATTTGGGTGGTATGCTTAAGAGCAGGTGAATGTGATCGGGCATTGCGTGGCCTTCATGCAACTCAACTCCCTTTTGGCGACACAAATCTCTTATTATGCCACCTATTTTCTTTCGCAACTTCTCGTAAATTGATCTTTGACGATACTTTGTTATAAAGACCAAGTGATATTTACAGTCCCACCTTACATAGGATTGTGATTTCCAATCCTTCATAGATTATTCCTCCTGCACCGCAGGGAGCTTTCCCAGGAAGAGAACCTAATAACATATTTTTTCTCGCCGAAACGGTAGAACCTATTGGCGTCGCTCGGGCATATATTATGTGACAATTACCTTGGCCGGTAGACGACAATTAACTTGTCCGGTTCGCCATGGTAGAACCTAACCCTAAAACCACTTTCAACAAAGGAGGATTTAGGTGTCAGGGAAAGCCATTAATTTAGAACAGGGCAAGGTATATATGCGCACACGAAAAGAAGGGAAGAAACAGGTAACGGCAGCAGCCAAGGCCGGTATATCGGAACGGTCTGGGCGCCGGATAGAAAAAGGGGAGTTACAACCAGGTAGCAAGCAAAGGAGAAACTGGCGAACACGCATTGACCCATTTGCTAAGGTCTGGGACAGTGAAGTCGTCCCCCTGCTTACGAAGAACCACCAGCTAACTCCTATCACCTTATTTGAAAAACTTCAGAAGGATCATCCCGGCGAATACCAAGACAGCAAGCTGCGTACCTTCCAGCGCCGGGTAAGTGAATGGAAGGCTCTTTCTGGACCGGATAAGGAAGTTATGTTTCGCCAAGAGCAGGTTGTTGGTCGAATGGGCCTGTCTGATTTTACCCAACTAAAAGAGGTGATGATAAGCATCCTAGGCCATCCGTTTGTCCATTTGCTTTATCATTTTCGCTTGGCCTTCAGTGGCTGGTGTGCGGTTAAGGTTGTCCATGGAGGAGAGTCATACACGGCCCTGGCCGAAGGTCTACAGGATGCCCTCTGGCGTTTGGGAGGTGTTCCCCTGGAGCATCGTAGTGATAGCCTGTCCGCCGCCTATCGCAATTTAAGTAAAGATGCTGCCGAAGACACCACCAGTCGTTACCGGCAACTCTGTCTGCATTATGGCATGGAGGCAACCCGTAACAATCGAGGCAAGGGTCATGAGAACGGTGCCATTGAGTCGCCTCATGGTCATCTGAAAAGGCGTATTAAGCAGGCCTTGTTGCTCCGGGGCTCCAACGACTTCCCATCAGAGGAGGCTTATGTTGAATTTCTGGAGGGAATAGTCGGCGATATCAATAGCCGCAAGCAGGATAAAATCGAGCAGGAACGTCAGCACCTGCAACCTCTGCCCCTGCAGCGCACAGCTGACTACACAGAGACAGTGGTGCCGGTCAGCACCACCAGCACCATCCAGGTTAAACGGATCTTATACACAGTCCCATCTCGCCTGATTGGCGAAAGACTTCGCGTGCACATATATGATAGCCGCCTTGAATGTTATCTTGGCATCACCCGTACCGTTACTCTGCCCAGGATCTTTGCTTCTGATCATAATCACCGTGGACGGCAGGTGGACTATCGCCATGTAATCAGCAGCCTTGTGAAGAAACCTCAGGCCTTTAGATATTCTCAACTCAGAGATGATCTCCTGCCTGATGAAACATATAAAACAGTGTGGAGTTGGCTGGACAAAGAGCTTGAGGCCCGCAAGGCCTGCAAGACAATGGTTGGTATCCTGTCCCTGGCCCACCGGGCCGATTGTGAAAGGCAGTTGGGGGAGCATCTTCGGGAGATGATGACCAGTTCTACGCTTCCCTCTCTGCTCGAGTTGGAACGAAAGTTTGCCCCAAAGGAGCAAATTTACGTCCCAGAGATTCGGGTCAGCCAACCACCGGCATCAGATTATGATAGCCTGCTGAGCTCCTGTTTACCGGGGGTGCAGTGATGAGCCAAACAGCAACTCTACCAGTATTATTAAAGCAATTAAAACTATCAACCATTGCAGCTCATTGGGAGGATTATCTATCTTATGCCGTGCAAAGGGGCTGGAATCCAGCTCAATACCTGGCGGCATTATGTGAAGAGGAGATAAATGGTCGTTATACTCGTCGTATAGCCCGTTACCTAAAGGAATCAAAGCTCCCAGTCGGTAAAACCCTGTCTTCTTTTGATTTCACTCATCTTCCGGAAATGAACGGCGGAAAAATAGAGGTGCTGGCTTCTGATCCAAGCTGGGTAAATCGCGGCGAGAACCTACTTTTCTTCGGTCCAAGCGGCACGGGTAAGACCCACCTGGCCGTAGCCATATGCAATGGGCTGATAGAGCAGAATGTCAGGGTGCGTTACTACCAGGCCACCGCTCTCGTGCAAGAGCTCCAGCGGGCTCGTGAAGAGTTGCAGTTGGAAAGAATGTTTGCCCGGCTGGACAGGTATGGGGTCATTGTTCTAGACGATATTGGTTATGTTAAAAAGAGTGAGGCTGAAACCCATGTACTCTTTGAGCTTATCGCCCACCGCTATGAGTCAAAAAGCATGATCATCACCACTAATCATCCCTTCAGTGATTGGGATCAGATCTTTGCAGATAGCATCATGACAGTGGCGGCTATTGATCGACTTGTCCACCATGCCATGATCATAGAAATAGAGGCGAAGGCAGAAAGCTTCCGGAAAAAACAGGCCATGAATCGCAACCAGCATCTTGCTGGGCAGACTGCTATGTCGGAGTAATTTTAAGACTGTACTCATGCCTACCGCGCTATCGCTTGCTGGGTTGAAAATAGTTGTCATTTCTTTTGCGAAGGCTTCGCCTCCTTAAAGAAATGACAACTATTTT
>JAOZSN010000202.1:2878-4121 GCA_029939635.1 Deltaproteobacteria bacterium | reverse complement strand
CTGTGGAGTAGTTTTTTGGCTTTTCTTCATTTTGAAGCAGCCCCCCTTTGTCTTGGGAACCACAATCAGATCCCCTCTAACTCAAAATGGGAACTGGTGTTTCTGGGTAGGTTCTGCTTTCAGAATCTTAATCAGTTGTTATTTTAAGTCGCTTTTTCAACCATAGGTAATTGGTGAAGTTCTTCTGGTTTATTTGACTCTTAATCCTGCCATTTTTATCAATAGTACGGCGATACTGCTCAGGGTACATCTTGCGGTAGTTGCCCGCTGACTCCGACCCTCAGCGTTTCAAGCCCAGCCTGGTTTTTGAGGAGGTTGAAAGGGCGTTCACAATTTTTTTGAATGATGTGGGCCTCTTTTGTTTGCTTCGCTTCATAAGGTTTTTGTTGAAAGAAACAGCTATCAGCTGGAATAAAGCGACTTTGAGGGCAGCTTTGACAATGCGAACATTGGCATGAATCTGCGCTACACGCAAATTCATGGGTTTGGTTTTTAAAATCTACATTGCTCCTTGGTATCTCATAGGAATCATTACAGAATACCACGCCGCTGTCAGCTTTAACACTTAGCGGCAAGGCCACTGCTGCGGGCCTACTGATTAGTGGACAATCGATAATTTGTTGGGTATCCCCTCAAATCGTGGAGCAATGGCTAACATTTCTTGCACCAGATCTTCCAGGTCTGTGTTTTTGGTTAATGAAAAAGGATCAACCGTCGAAGAATCGTCCACCTTGTCTAGTGAAACTGCAACTTCATAGTTTCCTATATCTGTTGCAGTTATTTCGGGCCTGCATTGAGGCTTGTATAGAAACCCGAATCCCCAGTCATAGAATGTGTCTTTGTCGATTTCATATGAACATGACTGTTTTTCAACCGCTATTCTGGCGACTCACACCTGGGCGAGGAATGTATCTGAAAAAACTCCCGCAAGGTGATATAATGTGTACATATGCCGTTGTGAAAACTCCGTGAATCCATGGCATACTGGGTGGGTTTCAAAGGAATCATGATGGAAACTATTGAAAGTGCCTGAGAAAGTAAAATTCCAGGGGTCCTGAATGATGATTGTGTCCTCTATCTCTTTATTGTGGAAAAAAGGCGGCGTTGGTATTCCGGAATAACCTAAAATACTCTGAGTGTCTTCTGTTGTTAGTTGTTTGCGAATTATCTTGAAATAATAATTATCTAAGGTTGTATTGTTAGCTTTGATTCAGCCTGAATCGAGAGATTCCTTGGTATAAGT
>JAOZSN010000202.1:0-2868 GCA_029939635.1 Deltaproteobacteria bacterium | reverse complement strand
ACCCACCTCTTTCACTGTTGAGTAATAAGCCTTGATCATATGAAGGGGCGCAATCAGACTTTTCTTCAATATGATCATCTATCTGATGTCCACTCCAGAGAGGTATTAAGGTTTTGCGTTGCGATTTCCATTCCATAATCTCATAGATCGGCTTAGGCCATTGACTGGTCGGCGGGCCATCTGTGATTGTTTTAAAACGTGAAATATTGATATTTGCCACTCCCTCTTCGGCAATATCCCAAACAATCACATGGCTACTGGCCTCAATAATTAGATACTCTGGCTTATCAAACACAAAATTATTCCACTCGGATGAGGCCACCCGTTTTTCGAAGTTGGCGTGGAGGTGGTCAGGGTCAACAGTGTCTGTGATATCAGCATAGGCCACGGCGGCGGTTTTAGGAGAGGAAGGGGTGGTGTTATCCGGCAGCATGCCATCCAGCATTTCATCGAACATGTTTTCGTTGTGGTCACGTATGACATAATTGGAATAGCCAAAGGCCACCTTTGCTCCTTGTGCCTTCAGGGCATTCTACATGTCATTATTTTTCAGGCTGGCACAATAGCCAAGAAAAAAGAAGGTGCCGTCAAGGGAGCCAGTCGGTACATGTTTGGCAATATAGGATGGAAAAACGACAAACTGATGCTCATCCCAAAAATAAGCGCTTTTGCTTTCGGCTAGACGATCATTCTTTAAATCATCGAAATGTTGAATCCTAGATTCGTCATCCACCATGGTGCCGGTTCTGAAACCAGGGGTTCCCTTGCGAAACCAATCATGGGTGTGGATAATAACGGTGCCATAAGCGCCGAATGATGACACCAGCTCCAGGGTGGCCTCATCGTCTTCCTTAGCGGTGATGGTGGCCTTAAAATGGGCGGCATTAGTAAAAAAGTCGCGGCCCTCATCAAGGAGGTAATCCTGGAACCCATCGTCGGAAGTATCCTGGTGGGAGCTGCTATAGCCCGGAGCATAAAAAAGGACCTTGTTGCTGGCCGGATATTTATAGTTGGCTCCTTGAGAGGCAAGGCCATTGACGGGTAACTGGAGGATAAGCAGCCAAAACAGGATGGCTGTAATCATAATATTCTTCACGGGTTTTTCCTGATATTTGATGTGCTGTTTTGCTGGCAATTGAGTCAATGTCTAGTTGTCTTGCTGGCGTATTTTAGTCCAGTACCGGGCCATCCGGATCAGGGAGGTCAAGAATGAGTGGTATGGTGTCTTTGTATCTAAGGTATATTCCCTTCACGTCCAAAATAGCCTCGGAAAATGCCGGGTTGTTTTGGGCAGCCTCCAGCACCCGTTGACGGACTGTCTCGATATCATGATTAACAATCATGTCCTGATATAGCTCTATCAGGGCATTCTCGTTGGCTTCCATATCCTGCCAGTCTTCGGCTGTAAACATTGGCCCTATAGTAATTTTACTACTAGCACTATGTGATATGCCGTCACTGTCGTTTGTCATGTATGTAATGGTATACAGGCCAGGAACATTAAAGTTTAGGGTGAATTTTTTATCGCTTATTTTGCTGATTTCCACCGCCCCAGGCCCGGCACAGCGAACTGTGGCTGAATCAGGGTCTGGGGTGAGATTGGAGAGGGTGGCCTCAAGCTCTGTGGGGCAGGAAACGGTACCAAAAAGATCATTATGAAGGTTGATATTTTTGGTAATATTAGCATCCACAAAAACATTTATAGTGGCACTGGCCTGGTTATGCTGTGAGTCCGTGGCCTGGACAATGATCTCGTTGTCGCCGGGCTGGAGTTGCAGCTCATTGATGAAAAAGGTCTTGCCGTCCTGGACTGCGGCCCGTTTACCATTGATGTCAACATTCACATAGGTGGCTGCGGTGGTCAGGGTGCCATGGACGGCCAGGGTGGAGGGTACGGAGGTCAGATTAACAGGCTCAAGAATAGTGATCTTCAGAGGCAGGGGAATCACCGTGATGCTAATTGTTCCTGGGGCAGAGTCCACCTGGCCATCATTGGCGATAAAGGTAAAGGAGTCCAAGCCAGAGAAATCGGCATGTGGGGTATAGGTCAGGTTGGGAGCAACACCGCTCAGGGAACCGTTGACAGGATTTGAGGCAACGGTAAAGGAAATTGGGTCATTATCCGAATCCGAGCCAGTGAGAGATATAGCAACCGAAGAACCTTCATTAACACTGATGTTTTGGGAATCAGCAACAGGAGGGGAGCTTTCCAGAACCGTCACGGTTACCGTATCTGTATCTTGCCATAAGACACCAAAGAAGCCGCCACGAACCGTGATCTCATAAGTAGTTGTCAGGGAAGGGGAAACCGTAAAAGAGCCATTCAGATCAACATCTCCTACGCCGTTATCAATCTCCGCTGCCCATGCGTCTTCTGAGGACCAACTAAGTGTTGCCTGTTGGCCGGAAGATATGGTGGTTGGGCTGACAGAAAGATCCGCTGAGGGGAAAGAAAACCATCCAGCGTGGGCGTCTAATGTCAGGGCCGTCATCACGGCAAAGATCGCTATTAGGTTAATACTGAAAATCTTGATTGGTTGTTTCATTCTGCTAAGCTCCTCTCCAATATTCCTGAATCAGTGACAGCTACAGGGCCTTCGGGCATTTTAGTGTTTCCCATGTTAGTCACGTTGTTAATAGAAATTTTAAAGCAATACATATAGCGTGTAGAGGGAGTCTTTTCAACACCGAGAATTGCCAATTCTTACTGTGGCAAATGAAGAGGTTGTATGGTATAAAGCATTTAAAGTTTGAGTGACAGAGTGTCAGTTGTGAGATGAAATATAGTTTCTAGTAGTTAAAAAATGTTTACTGAAGCTCATAGAGAAGCTCAAGCGTGAAGCGCAATCAGCAAATCCCCATGGGCGG
>JAOZSN010000067.1 GCA_029939635.1 Deltaproteobacteria bacterium | reverse complement strand
ATGGTGCCGAAGAGAAGATTTGAACTTCCACGGGCTTGCACCCACTAGACCCTGAACCTAGCGCGTCTACCAATTCCGCCACTTCGGCACGAAGCGTTTATTTACTTTCTTTCAGGCCATCTTGTCAAGGGCTTTTCGCCAGACACCTCAGGAAGAGAAGAAAAGTTGTTTAGCCGGGTGCATTCTGTGACAAATGACTTATAATGAAGAATTCGGGAGCCAAGAGCCAGACTACAAAAATATATATCCCCCAGCTTAAGAGAATTAGGCTTACTGACTTTTTTATTTCTCTAACTTCTCAATTTCTTTAGCTTCTTCTTTTTTATGAAAATCTATACTGACCTTGATGACATAACCAAACCCTTCCACAAGCCCTGTGTGACCATCGGTAACTTTGATGGTGTGCATGTGGGCCACCAATATCTCTTCTCTGAGGTCGTTCAACGCGCTGTGCAGAATAACGGCACCAGTGTAGCCATCACCTTCAGTCCCCACCCTCTGCAGGTAATGCGGCCAGAAGCCGGGGTCAAACTCATCTCCACCTGCGACCAGAAGAGAAAACTTATTGAACAGGCGGGCCTTGATGTACTGGTCATCCTGCCCTTTACCCGCGACTTTGCGGCCACCAAGGCCATTGATTTTGTCGACCAAATCCTGCTGGGCACGATTGGTATGACTGAACTGGTAGTGGGCTATGATTATTGTTTTGGTAAGGGACGTGCAGGAGATACCATCTTTCTCAAAAATCAAGGTGAGCAGAAAAATTTTCCAGTGACAGTGGTGGAGCCATACCATGTAGGAGAGGTCATTGCCTCCAGCACTGAAGTCCGCAAGCGGGTGAGTCAAGGCAAGATGCGAGAGGTGTTCACCCTGTTGGGACGTTATTACCAAATCCACGGCGAGGTGCAGATGGGCAAGCAACGGGGTGGTGCCGAGCTTGGCTTTCCCACCGCCAACCTGCACATCTCCAGTGCGGATCTCTGTCCCAGGCATGGGGTGTACGTTACTCAGGTGGTCTATAACGGCAAATGTTATGGCGGTGTTTTAAACATCGGCACAAACCCCACCTTTACCGCTGATGCGGCACCAGGAACAGCAAACGCCACCCCCATTACTGCCGAAACCTTTATCTTTGACTTTAATAAGGATATCTACGGCAAACCGATCAAGGTCAACTTCTTGCGTTTCCTACGTGACGAAGTGAAATTCTCTGGCCCTGAGGAGTTGGTCAGCCAGATAAAAAAAGATGTTGAACAGGCGAGGAAGGTGCTGTCCGATGCTCAGGAAAAGCAGCTTCTCTCCTGTGAAGAGGAAATGAGTAGCTAACAGTGGGACGGCGTTGCAAGCCTACGAAAAAAAACAAACAACCACAATTTAACCGGAGGTGCAAAGCACCGTCCCGTAGCCCTACGTTCTATAATCACCATTGATAGTGACATAGTCATGGCTGAGGTCACAGGTATAAACCTCGGCCTCAGCCTTGCCTTCGTTGAGATCGACGACGACGGTGAAGGCACGTTTCTGCAAAATTAAAGTGGCTGCTGGTTCATTGGCAAAAAGCCCCAGCCCCTTCTCCACCATCTGCACGTCATCAAAAAAGATATCTGTCTTGTGTTGATCAAACTCCACCCCGGCCCGGCCAGCGGCAGCAAAAATACGGCCCCAGTTGGCATCCTCGCCAAAGCAGGCGGTCTTAAAAAGGGCTGAATTGGCAATGGTCTGGCCAATCTGCAAGGCCTCTTGCCGATTTTTAGCCCCAGCCACCCGCACGGTGATCAATTTGGTGGCACCCTCACCATCCTCAACAATCTTTAAAGCCAATTCTTTTAACACACCATGCAGAGCCACCTCAAAATCAGCCGCAGCAGACAATGAGGCAAGAGGTTCGTTGCCTGCCACCCCATTGGCCAGCAAGAGCACGGTATCATTGGTGGAGGTATCACCATCAATGGTGATAACATTAAAGGATTGCTCTACCCCACGGCCCAACATCTCCTGGAGGAGATGGGGCTCAATAGCAGCATCGGTCATGACAAAGCTAAGCATAGTAGCCATATTGGGCATAATCATACCAGCACCCTTGGCCACACCAAGAATGGTCACAGTTTTACCATTTACCTCAACCTCAGTACGCACCATCTTAGGCACCGTATCAGTGGTCATGATAGCATGGGCCACATCAACAAAACCGTCGGCCTTCTGGGCCTCCATCAAGGCAGGAATACCATCCTCAAACCAGTCACGCTCAAGCTGCATACCAATAACGCCTGTGGAACAGACCTGCACATCGGTGATATCAAGGCCTAGACGCTGGGCTGCAAATTCGGCTGAAAAACGAGCCATCTCCATCCCCTCAGCCCCAGAACAGGCATTGGCAATACCGGAGTTAACCAAAATGGCCCGGCCAGAGCCACCCTTGATATGCTCCATATCAAGCAACACGGGTGCGGCCTTAACCTTAGAGGTGGTATAGACCCCCGCCGCTGCGGTGGGTACCTTAGAAAAGATAAGACCCATATCAAGACGATCCTTACCACGGATTCCAGCTTTTATGGCACCAGCACTGAAACCGGGAACGGTATAGTCTTTGGGATTATATTCTTTCTTCATAACAAACCATGCTTACCAGTAATTAGAGCCTGTTGACAGTTTTATGGAAAAGGGTCCATTCCACTAACTGGCACTAACCACTAAAAACTGACAACTATTATTACTTCCTCTTTCCACAACAACGCTTATACTTCTTGCCACTGCCACAGGGACATGGGGCGTTACGGCCAACCTTTTCACCCTGGCGCGTAGCAGGTTTTGGCTTTTCTTCCTGATCGCTGCGCTGGATATCCATCTCCTCCATCTCCTGCCGGCGACGGTTTTCCATTTCCTCCAGCTCCGCTTCAGAGGCCATCTGCACACGGAGCAGGGTGGAAACGGTCTGCACCTTAACGGTGTTGATCATCTCCACAAACATATTAAAGCCTTCCTTCTTATACTCATCCAAGGGGTTTTTCTGGCCGTAACCACGCAGACCAATGCCCTCACGGAGGTGATCCATGCCCAGCAAGTGATCCTTCCAATGATTATCCACCATCTGCAAGAGGATAACCCGCTCCAGGTAACGCATATGGTCAGAGCCCAGCTCGGCCTCTTTGGTATCAAAAGCCTCCTTTAAAGTCGCGGCAAGCAGATCAGCAAAACTGTCAACACCGAGATCAGTTTTCTGCTCGTCGCTCCACTCCAAAGTCAAGCCGAAAACAACCATGACCCGATCAACAATATAGGACCAATCCCAATCTTCTGACGGAATCTTTTCATCACAACAACTATGGGCCACATCATCCACCAGATCTTGGACCATATCAGCAATGATATTTTTGACATCCTCGCGGGACAGTACCTCACGCCGCTGCTTATAAATAACCTTACGTTGCAGATTCATCACATCATCATATTCCAAAAGATGCTTACGAATATCAAAGTTATGCCCCTCAACCTTGCGCTGGGCATTCTCAATAGCCTTGCTAATCATAGAATGCTCAATAGGTTCATCTTCCTCCATACCTAGCTTATCCATGATACCGGCAATACGATCCGAGCCAAAGATACGCAGCAGGTCATCCTCCAGGGAAAGATAAAACCGTGAAGAACCAGGATCACCCTGACGGCCAGAACGGCCACGGAGCTGATTATCAATACGCCGCGATTCATGCCGACCAGTACCAAGAATGTGCAGACCACCTACCTCTACCACCCCCTCACCCAACTTGATGTCCGTACCGCGCCCAGCCATATTAGTAGCAATGGTTACGCGACCATACTGGCCAGCCTCGGTGATGATCTCAGCCTCTTTTTCGTGGTGTTTGGCATTAAGTACTGAATGGGGCACCTTCTCTTTCTGCAACATACGGGAGATGAGCTCAGAGATCTCGATATTGACAGTACCCACCAGCACCGGTTGCCCCTTTTCGTGCAGATTTTTTATCTCTTGCACGATAGCGCGATATTTGGCCTTGGCATTTTTGTAAATCACATCAGCAAAATCATCGCGGATCATATCGCGATGGGTGGGAACAATCACCACATCCAGATCATAGATCTTCTTAAATTCAGGGGCCTCAGTATCAGCCGTACCTGTCATGCCAGCCAAGACATCATACATCCTGAAAAAATTCTGGAAGGTAATTGAGGCCAGAGTCTGATTTTCCCGCTCAATGGTCACGCCCTCTTTGGCCTCCAAGGCCTGGTGCAGACCATCACTATAACGCCGACCAGGCATGATACGACCGGTAAATTCATCAACGATCATCACCTGGCCATCCTTAACCAAGTAGTCGATCTCATTGGTGAACACAACATGCGCCTTCAATGCCTGGTTGAGATGATGTAAGGCATCAATATTACGTGGATCATAAAGATTATCCACCTTGAGAAGTTTTTCACCTAAGACGACCCCCTCATCAGTGAGGGTCACGGAACGGGACTTTTCATCAAGGGTATAATGCTCTTCCGCTTTAAAAGAAGGGATGATGATATTAGCGGTATGATACATGTCCACGGCAACATCAGCAGGGCCAGAGATGATCAGCGGTGTCCGCGCCTCATCAATGAGAATAGAATCCACCTCATCAACAATGGCAAAATTATAGTCGCGCTGGCAAAACTCATCGCTGGAAAACTTCATATTATCGCGCAGATAATCAAAGCCAAACTCGTTATTGGTGCCATAGGTCACATCAGCACCATAGGCAGCCTTACGTTCGTCATCCTCCAGCTCATGGAGGATACAGCCAGTGGTCATGCCGAGAAAGGTGTAAATTTCTCCCATCTCCTCGCTGTCACGGCGGGCAAGATAATCATTCACCGTTACAACGTGCGCCCCTTTGCCTTCCAGGGCATGAAGATAAAGAGGCAGGGTGGCGGCCAAAGTCTTTCCTTCACCAGTCTTCATCTCAGCAATCTTGCCATGATGAAGCACCACACCACCTATAAGCTGCGCATCAAAATGACGCATACCTGTAACCCTTACCGAGGCCTCACGTACCACAGCAAAGGCCTCAGGCAAGAGATCGTCAAGGGATTCACCTGCCACCAGACGATTTTTAAATTCATTAGTTTTGGCCTGCAGATCTTCATCAGAGAGGGCCTGCATAGCGACCTCATGGCCATTTATCTGACTTATAATAGGCGTAATAGCCTTTAAGACCCGATCATTTTTACTGCCAAAAACTTTGGTTAGTACTTTGCCAATCATAGAAGAAACCTAAAAAAATTTAACTACAGGACGCTGACGTGCAGCTCAGGACGGCGTTACTACGCCAACGGTCAACAACAACTAAACAATTAATAACGGTAGGTACGGAAGCACCGTCCCACCGTCGTCAACAGCTGTCCCAAACCATCGCCTCTTCATTACAGTCAGGGAACTTGGGACAGTTAACACAATCGCTCCATACTTTATGAGGCAATTCACTTTTGTCAATGGGAACAAAGCCTTGTTTCCTAAAAAAATCAGGTCGATAGGTTAAAGTGAACACCTTATTTATCTCTAGCCCGCTGGCCTCATTCAAACAGGCTTGAACCAAACGCTGACCAACACCATGACCTTGAAATTCGTCAATTACAGCCAGAGAACGTATCTCAGCCAAATTCTCCCAGCAGATATGCAGGGCACAAGCACCGACAAAGCCCGTATCACTCTCCACCACCAAAAAATCACGCAGTTGATCATACAACGAACTTAAAGATCTACCAAGCAAATCTCCCTGGGCAGAGAAATGCTCAAGCACACCATGAATGGCTTTGACATCGGCCATGTTGGCCTGACGGATAGTGAATGTATCTTTCGTAGTCATAAATAGTATGATGAACAATTAAGCAGCTATAATTAATGCCCTTAGCGCCCGATTTTCTGGGCTGGCAATAAGGTTATAAACGCTTGCAGATTCTCTCCCTTTTCAAGATCATTCACCAAATCATTTGCCTCGCTGAGAGTGGCAAAACGACCAATAAATACCCGAAAATGGTCAGCCCCTTCCATGGGAGGCAGAAAAAACGCATCATGCTCCTTGGCCTGCCAGCTCAGCACCTCTTCCTCAGCATCGCCCTCTTCATCAAAGGTGGCAACCTGCAGGGTGAAAAAAGAAGGTTCCTCATCCTCGTCCTCAGCCAGCAACGGTAAGGCTTTTTTTGGGGCAGTGGAAGTGATAGAAACAGGATTTTCAGCCCGTTCAGGTTGCTTCTTTTCAACTGCTTGCCGACCACGTTGCCAGATATCACTGGCAAAACTTTGTAAGATCTTTCCGGAATCACTTCCTGCCGATGGCAACAACACCGTCTGACCAGCCCACACCCCCAACAAAAAAAGCCAGAGAAAGACACAGAGGCAGACCGTGGCCAGGCCCAAGAGGCCACCTAGTCCCAATTCAAACCGAATGGCAAATTTTCTTTTGCGTCGCTTGGACATTATATACTACATTTTTTCTGGAGCGCTGACACCAATTAGCCCTAGACCATTGGCCAACACAGTGCGCAGGGAGAAACAAAGCCATAACCTGGCCTGGCTCACCTCCACCGGTACATCCTCATGGATGACCCGATGTTCATGGTAAAAATTATGAAAGAGGGCAGCCAGTTCCTGCAGATAAAAAACCACACGATGGGGGGCCAAATCAGCAGCAGCATCCACCACCATGGCAGGAAAGGCAGCCATGGCCTTCATAATTTTCAGCTCCAACTCTTCATTAAGCAGGGCAAGATCAACCGTTTCCAAAGCCGCCATCTCCACCCCTTTTCCAGGTGCCTTGGCCATGATAGAAGAAAGACGGGCATGGGCATACTGGACATAGAATACCGGGTTTTCCTTGCCCTCTTTAACGGCCAGATCCAAATCAAACTCCAGCTGACTATCTGCCTTACGCATAAGAAAAAAGAAACGCACCACATCCACCCCAACCTCATCGATAAGCTCATCAATGGTAATAAAAGTGGCCTTACGGGTGGACATCTTCACCTGTTTCCCATCACGCATCAGGGTGACAAACTGATGCAAGACAATAGTAACCTGCTCAGGATCAAAACCCAAGGCCTCAACACCAGCCATAACATCGGGTACAGTGGCAATATGATCTGAACCAAAAATATCTACCATCCAGTCATAACCACGCCGAAATTTTTCACGATGATAGGCAATATCTGGCAGACGATAGGTTGGCTCTCCCGTTGATTTTATGATAACCCTGTCCTGCTCCTGGCCAAACTCAGAGGTCTTAAACCAGGTGGCATCATCCTTTTCATAGACCAATCCTTTATCTCGCAGCTGGGCAACCACATCATCAATCAAGCCATCCTCATAGAGGGTATGCTCATTATAATACGAATCAAAGCTGATACCCATGCGCTTTAAGGTGCCATCAATATGAGCAAAGATGGCTTTCTCTGCCACGGCCTTAAAAACCATGACATCTGTCTCATCCTTGAGGCCATCACCCTGCTCATCAATTATCGACTGAGCAATATCACGGATATACTCCCCCTGATAGCCGTCTTCAGGAAATTCATGTGCTTCGCCAAGGAGTTCCAAATAGCGAGATTGGGTGGATTGCCCTAAAACCCGCATCTGACGACCCGCATCATTGTAATAATACTCCCGCTCCACGGCATACCCGGTGGCGTCCAGTAAACGGGCCAGAGAATCCCCTAACACTGCCCCCCGCCCATGACCGATACTCAACGGCCCAGTTGGATTGGCACTGACAAATTCCACCAATGCCTTCTTGCCATTTTTCTTACTGGCAAAACCAAAACCCTTGCCAGCTAATGTTACGGCAGGAATTACAGTGGTCCAAACAGACTCTTGCACAAAAAAATTGATAAAACCAGGGCCGGCAATCTCAACCTTACTCAAAAGCTGGTCATTGACGCTAAGCAAAGCGGCAAACTGCTCTGCCACCTGACGAGGATTAACCTTGGCACCAGTGGCCTTCTTTTCCTTACCAGCAATAATCATGGCGACATTGGTAGAAAAATCACCCTGTCCCTGACGTTTTGGCTCTTCCACCACATAGCTGCCAGCGGCAAGATCAGACCAATGTCCAGCCTCAAGGCCTTGCTGAAAACAGCTGTCCAGCCATTGTTGTATCTGCGATTTAATCATATTTTTCTTGGAAATAGAGAAGTATAAAAATAGAGAAGCAAAGAAGGTGGTACTAGTCTCCATTTAAGACGTTCCGCTTACTTCTTTATTTCTATAAGTCTAGACTTCTTTAATTCTTGCTCCTAGTCATTCACATAACTTCGTTTCATATTTTTGCCAAACATACACAAAACTTCATAACTGATAGTATCGAGCCAGCCAGCAATCTCATCGGCATGGATAGCCTCATCACCCTGCTTACCAAGAAGAACCACATCATCTCCACGTCTCACACCAATGATGTCAGTAACATCAACCACAACCATCCCCATGCACACCCGACCAATAATAGGGGCACGTTGTCCATGGACAAGAACCTGCCCCACACCTGATAAGGACCTGGCATAGCCATCACTATAGCCCACCTCAATCACCGCCAATCGGCTAGGGCGACGGGTGTGCTGGATCAGGCCATAACTGATACCTGTGCCAGACGGAACATCCTTAACCTGAATCACGATGGTGGAAGCTGTCATCACTGGAACCAGGGCCACCCGCTGTTGTTCAGGATTAGCAGAGGGATAGCAACCATAGAGAGCCAAGCCAGGTCGAACAAGATCCCAATGCAATGCTGAATCAGCCAACAGGGCAGCAGAATTAGCGATATGGGCCTGGGGCTTGGCACCACTACTCTTGACTAACTCTACAGCACCAGCAAAAGTCTTGTTCTGCGCAAGAGTGACGGCAAGATCGCTATCAGCACAGGGCAGATGACTCATGATACCACGAATAGCAAATGCGCCTGTTTCCTGGAGTTGTTCACAGCAGCGGAAGGTCTGGGCTGGAGCAAAGCCAAGTCGCCCCATACCGCAATCAACCTTGAGATGTATCTCTATTTTTTCATTAACAGCTGAGCTGGACTGACAGAAATCCTGGAGCTGCTGCTCATCATAGAGGACAATTTCCAACTCAAACTCTTGAATTTCAGCCAATCTGGCAATATCACCGCCTAAGAAAATAATAATCCGGCCAGTAATCCCATGCCGACGCAGTGCCTCTCCAGCCTCGATGGAACTGACCCCAAAACAGCGGCAGCCAGCAGATTGTAACACATTGGCACATTCCACCATGCCGTGGCCATAGCCATCAGATTTCACCACTGCCATGAGCTTTGCCCCCCCCCCGACCAACTGGCAAAGGGCCTGAAAATTGAGGCGCAAAGCTTCGACATTGATGGCAACCTGAACCATAAAATATAGTACCGTGTTGGAATTTGTACCGAAAAGGAACTGTTAATCAGGACAACAACGAGAATGACGTCGCCCGAGCCTGTACCAATAAAGCCTGCTGGCCATCAGCAAACCAACTGCCACGGCCAAGGTAATGAAACCCTGAATCTCCGTTGCAAGAGAAGAATAGCGCAACAACCGCCCCAAAAGAATCATGGCCCCAATAATACACCACGTCCGAGCCGGAAAAACACAGCCAATAAATACCTTTCCAGAATAGGTATCTAGTCTTTTTACATTTTTTTGCACCAAACGGTCAAGAACAACCAATGATTTTGCTAGTCCGACAAGAAAAGCACAGAGCAGCAACAACGGATGAGCAAACCATTCCACAGCAAAATAGGCACGCAGGGCGAGTTTCACCCCAGCCAGTGTCCAGAGGAGTGGCGCCAGAACAACAAGGAGTTCAGGGTTTACCAGGAGAAACCCTCTTTTTCTTTCTGTCAAAATACATCCATCGCTCAAAATAAATAAGGCCCGACCCCCACAAGAGGAGACAGACCTTATTTATAGTTCCAGTTTAAGCCTTACGAAAAGGCTGGCCTGAAATTAAACCTCAGTGACGGTGATGCAGCCTTCAGGACACACCTCAACACAGGTCTCACAACCAAGACACTCGTCAAGCTCAGCAATAACTGGCTTGCCGTCTTCGAACTCATAGACAGAAGCAGGACAGGCATTTACACATTCTTCATCACCAACACACTTGTCATAATCAATTTCGATATCCCAACCCATAACTATACCTCCAAAAGTATTAAAAGAGATGGGTGAAATACCCATCAAAATGAACAGAAAAAAGACAATCACAGACACCCTGATAAAGCAAAGCCTAAAATTTGTCAACACAAAATTGACTTACACTTAAAAAGCTCATGAGCACCCAAAATTGGCATAAAGTATTTTCCTGCATTATGCCAATTAATATTGACCTTGTAGCGCTGATCATCTATTTTTACGTTCCGTAATTATGTCCTTTTTTGAACTTTATATATCTGGAGATTTTTCATGAGCATTAAGAGACAGATGCAGCGCCAACAGAAAGACAAGAAACTCGTTGCTGAGACCAATGAGAAGGCGATGATTGGTGGTATTCTTGAGGGCAGCCCCGAAGGCATTGGGGTTGTTATCATCCGCTTGGAATGCGGTTGCCGCAAAATGGCCGCAGTGGACGAGAAAGGCGACCCGGCCAGTAAGGTCATTATCTACCGTGACAGCGCCCTAAACATCTGCGATAAATGCAAAAAGGACAATGGTGCCTTTGTCCGCGTCACCGAACAATTTATCCACTGGGATAAAGAACCGGATAATGCCACTAAAAAGATGATCATTGACAAGGTGATCGGCACGGCACCAGTCCATTAAATCCTATTGTTTTTATAGGCCATAGCCCGTAAAAACAGCCCTTCGGCCCATTCCGGCGTACCCACCGCATGGATATGGGTGTAGAGGGCCAGAGTATTTTTATAAATGAGGCCGTCTCCACCGCCAACAAAGCCCTTACCCCGTTCCATGGAAAAGGCCAAATCGTCTTCACTACCCGGCCAGCTTACAACCTTGGAATAGCGAAATTCATGGCCCTTAATCTCTGTGCCCTTGCTATAAAAAGGGTTATTTTCTCGAGCCGTCAACACCGTGTAACCATGGGCCTGAGGACGTTTCTCTAAGCCAAAACGCACCGAAAAAACCCCCACCAGTGGGTAGCTTGTCCCTTCCAAGGTGATTTCCTCACCTAGATATATTAAGCCCCCACATTCGGCATAGATAGGCAGGCCATCCTGGGCCGCCTTTTTGATTGACTGCCTAAACGAGAGGTTTTCAGCCAGTAAGCGAGCCGACGTCTCCGGAAACCCACCGCCGATATAGAGGGCATCTAAATCCAAGGGCAGGCTGGCAGCAGTAAGAGAATTGATCTCCACAAGCTCAGCCCCTTGCACTTTTAAGGCGACTATATTTTCTGGGTAATAGAACTGGAAAGCAGCATCACGCAGAATGCCAATGCGCACCTGAGCCACTGTGCTTATGCCATTGCCTCCAGACGCAGAGTCGAACCGACCTGCCAAATCAGCCATAACATCTGTAATAGCTACTAAATCTAAATTGTCCTCAACGCCCTGAGCCAGATCTTCAATGGCCTGATCCGAACCGTCATACTCCTGAAAGGGGGTGACACCAAGATGGCGCATGGGAAAGATATCTTTTTGCATGCGCCGATAAGCACCAAGAACCGGCACCCCGGCATAGGTCTCCACGGCCTCGCGAACAATTTTCTCATGGCGTGTACTGCCAATACGATTAAGCACCACCCCGCAAATCTGCACATCAGGATCCAGCACCTTACAGCCCAGAACCAGAGCGGCCACCGTGCGGGTGGTCTTGGTACAATCAACCACCAGTAATACCGGCAAATCAAGTAGTTTTGCTAATTCAGCAGTGGAATACCCACCCCGGGCATCAACGCCATCATAGAGGCCACGATTCCCCTCAATAATTATATATTCACCAGCAGTAGCCCGATGAGCATAAGAGGCAAGCAGCTGCTCCTCCGTCATTAAAAAGGGGTCAAGATTATAACATTCCTCACCGGCAGCCAAGGAAAGCCAGCCAGCATCAATATAATCAGGCCCCTTTTTAAATGGTAGCACCTTTTTGCCAGCCTGAGCAAAAAAGGCGGTAAGCCCAACGGCAATCACACTTTTTCCTGAACCACCACCTAAACCAGCAACGATGATACCTTTAGTAATTTTCATATCCGTTCATTCACCACAATGATCATATTAATTTTCATGGTAATCTAGCCAACTCCACGCTCCCCCGCAAGAGCTATTGTTCCCCTCAATTTCCCCATAAACTTTTTCCCACTAATAATTAAAAATATGGTAAAATTTCTGCCCTTGAATAATTTACTTTAATGCTTAATTTATCGCGCTACCCAAAAATACACCGACCATAAGGTCGTTTAAATTTCATCTTTATTTTAAGGAAATCCCCATGAGTGAAAGTAATCTTACCGAAGACCTCAACGCTGTCATAGCAGAGCTTGAACAAAAATGTGAGGAGATGCCAAGTTCAGTGGTAGCTCATCACCATCTTGCCATGGTCTACCATAAGGCTGGCCGCCATAATGATGCCGTTAATGAGCTACAGACCTGTATTAAGATTGATGACCAATCTGGCGAGGCATATATCAACCTTGGTGCTATCTATTTTGAGATGGGCAAACTTGACGAATCCCTGGAGGCCAACAAAAAAGCCCTGCTCTACACCCCTGCTGACTCAGCTAAGGCCCAGGCTCACTGCAACATCGGGATGATCGAGCAACAGCACGGCAACCTGGAAAAAGCCATGGATGCCTATAACAAAGCCACTATCCATGACCCCAAGCTAGCCTTTGCCTGGATTAACCTGGCTTCTGTGCAAATCGCTTTGGAAGATTTTGAGCCTGCCTTAGTCTCTGCCAAGAAAGGTATAGAATACGAACCAGACTTCCCCATGGCCCATAACAACCTGGCTGTGGCCTTCTATTATAACAAGGATTTTGCTGCTGCTAAAAAATCCTTGGATAAGGCCAAACAATTAGGTTATTCCCCTGAGCCGATGTTTGTTGAGGCCCTGGAAAAAGAATTATAGGTACTACCTAGGCAACTCAAAACATGAAAAAACCAGTTATAAAGACCCGCCCATGGTGCCCGTTCTGCGGTCAAGATATTGGTCGCCCACTTGAACCTGTCCATCGCAAGATGGATGAGTTTAATCTTGGCGAATGTCCATGTGGCGCTATATACACCTCTGATCCCACCGGCTTTAATGTTGGTGCCGCCATTGTTGAATGTATGGTAGCAGCCGCTGGTGATAATATTGATCTGGCCTTTGATATGGATCCAGATGAGGATTATCAGGATGCTCGTCTGGATAATTACGACGAGCAGGATCATTATGTTTACGAGTTAGCCAATGTTGATGGTCGTAAGGTACGGGGTGTTCTCTACTTCATTCGTTTGAACAAGGATCTTGCCGAGCTTTCGAAAAATATCGAGGGTCATAGGATAAAGAAATCTAAAAAGATTTCCCAAAATGCTATTCGCAGCTTTGAGGTACCCAATCTGGAACCAAAACCAGACCCCAAACGGCAACTCAAAAAGGCAAAAAAACGTGAGATTCAGAAGCTGACCAAGGAAATGGACATCGATACCCTTGTTGATTTTGCTATGGATGACAGCAAGACCCTACGCTTTATGCAGCGTATGCTCTACGACCCCTTAGAAGAGAAGCGCTGGCTCTATGCCCATGCCATCGGCCAGGTGTGTTCGCGCGTATCAACGCGTAAACCTGGCATGGTAAGCGATCTGCTCCACAGGATGTATGAATCGTGTACTGATTCTGCTGCCTCCCACTGGGGGATCATCGAGGCTATTGGTTCCATCATTTCTGCCAGGGCAGATCTCTTTGGTGCCTTTGCCAGACACTTACTCATGTATCGTGGTGTGCCTGAAACACGGGTACCCGTCCTGTGGGCCCTTGGCACCTTAGCTGAGACGCACCCCCAGGTAATCAGAGAAATGCCCATTTATTCGGTATTTGAGTTTGTTAATCACCAGGATCCGGCAACACGGGGTCACGCCATTCGCCTCTTTGGTCGTATAAATGCCATGGAGGTTCGCCAGGACATTGACACCTGGCTGGTGGATGACGAGGAACTTATTGTTTACAACCATGGCCTTCCTCAGCAAACCACCGTTGCTAAACTGGCTCAAGAGGCAGTTACTATTATGGGTACCCTGTCAGAGGATACCAAACCAGCACCACTCACCCTAGGAAATGCCTAATCGTAATATCAAAACCAAAACGACATTCTACCTATAAGAGAGAAATAACTATGCAACCAATACCAATGAATGCAGGAGAGCAAGGTGAGCTTGCCGAAGGTAATAAAACAGCAGCACAATTAGATTATGAGGCGGGTATCAAACACCAACAGGGCAAAGAACAGGCCATGGCCGCCAATGCCTTTTCCAATGCCCTGATCGGCTTTGAAGAGGAAGCTAATAAACATGGCGTTGCCCAGGCCGCCGACAAACTCGGTGATATTTGTGCGGAACGCGAGGAATGGGATAAGGCCATAGAGTATTATGACAAGGCATATACTATCTGCACCGATGATTTTGACCGCTTTAGCCTCTTCCTGCTGGAAAAGAAAAAAGCTGAGGTTATCAGGAATGCCGGACGCCTTAATGAGGCCCTGGCTGCCTATATAAATGTCCTTGATGAGTATAGTGGCCTTAATGATCCCCAGGGCTCCACAAAGACCCTAGAAATCATTGCCCAACTCTATCTTGAGCTTAACAAGAAGACTGAGGCAGCTGATTCATACCGAGTCATAGCATCTATCTATAAGGGTTTCGGCCATGGCAAACATGCGGAGCATTATATTGAAAAGGCTGATGAGTTAGCTCCTAGGTAACAAGCCCCAGGCATTAAAACAATAAAAAAGGTCGATTCGAGAAAACTCGAATCGACCTTTTTTATTCGATCTGGAAAAATACTTCTAGACAGAGAGTGAATAACAATCACTGCCTAAAGAACATCAATCAGACATGTCCTGACCTTCCTCGTCCTTGATACGATCGGGGCGGGCATACATGGTGGTGGAACCGGAGGACCAGAACATCAACTCGCCTTTCTTAACCAGGTCATTGGCCAGGTTTTTAATTGCGCGAGGCTTGGTATCTGGATCACATTTGTAAAAATCTTTAACATATAACTGAGGCTTAGGCGCTTTGGTGGCCTTCTCAA
>JAOZSN010000066.1:1320-15250 GCA_029939635.1 Deltaproteobacteria bacterium | reverse complement strand
CTTGGGTGAGATCGCTGAGGCCCGTTCTCTTGAAACCGGCAATCACCTTAAAAGGGTTGCCATCATTTGTAATATTTTGGGGTGCCACGCCGGCCTGTCCCCTCGCGAGGTGGAGATCCTACGTCTCGCCGCACCCATGCATGATATTGGCAAGGTCGCTGTCCCTGATGAGATTTTGAATGCATCAGGGAAACTCAGTGCCATGGAGTATGCCACCATGAAGGGCCATGCCGAGGTGGGCTATGAGATGCTCGCCTCCTCAGGTCGTGAAATAATGAAGGCGGCTGCCATTATTGCTGTTCAGCACCATGAGCGCTTTGATGGCAGCGGCTACCCAAATGGCCTCAGCGGTGAAAATATCCATATCTATGCCCGCATCGTTAGTTTGGCAGATGTCTTTGATGCCTTAAGTCATGATAGGGTCTATCGTAAGGCCTATGACCCTGCCACTGTGAAGAAATTTCTACTTGCAGAGCGCGGGAAACATTTTGACCCGCAGTTGGTGGATATCTTTTTCGATAACGAAGAGGAGATTCGTCAGGCCCTGGCGAAGTAGTAAGAGTTCACTCGGACACTGTAAACTTTAAATTCTCGAATGAGCCCTAGGCTGTAGGAGGAGCTTGCTCGCGAAATGCTTACGTTGCCAGCAGCATTTCTTCGCAGGCAAGCTCGCTCATACAAATCTACGCATAGATTAAAGCTGTGCAGTGTACTCGTGGTGCGGAGAGGAAAAGATCGTTATCCTGGTTTCTATCTCCTGATTCCTGTATCCTGTCTTCTGTTGCAATTCCTTTTTGGTTACATGATCTCGGAAAAGAAGGTGCTGATATGAAGATAAACTGTCCGGCTTGCCAGGCCGTGGGAAAAATTGATGATAAGTGGCAGGGTAAGCAAATTCGCTGCCCGAAATGCCAAGAGGTCTTTATTGCCCAAGATATTTCTCATCTCCCGTCACACGTCTCTGTTGTTCCCGAGCCTTTGTTTGTCTCTGAGGAGGATCAGTCCGCGGATGAGAATCACATCATGGCGACGGATATTGTTTTTTCCGGCCAGGCAGGAGAGTTTTTTCGAATTTGGATCGTGAACCTTTTTATGACCATTGTCACCTTCGGCATCTATACGCCTTGGGCCAAGGTTCGTACCCGCAATTATTTTTTCAGCCACACCGCCACTGCTGACACCCCTTTTGCCTATCTGGCAGATCCTCTAATTCTGCTTCGTGGCTATATTGTGGTCTTTGGCGGTTTCCTGATATATTCCGCAATTAATGCGACCTTCCCCCCCATGGCTCTGGTTGTCATGCTGCTTTTTGGCCTGATCTTTCCCTTCTTGCTCTTTAAGTCCCACCGTTTTCAGGCCTATAATTCTGCCTATCGTGGTATCCGTTTCCATTTTCTCGGAACCCTGAAGGAAAGTTATATTATTTACTTAGCGTTACCCGTGCTCATCCCTTTGACCTTGGGACTCATCTTTCCATACTGGGCCTTTCGTCAGAAGCAGTATTTCATGGGTAATATGGCCTTTGGTAACAGCAAGAATGATTTTAAGGGTAAGTCTAGCTATTTTTATGGCATCTATATTCGTGCTTTGTTGATGTTGCTTGGTCTTTTTGTTCCCCTGGTCGGGCTGTTTTTCATGTTTGGCTTCGCTGATGGGGAGATGTTTCGCTCAGGTGGAGGCGGAGCTGCCTGGGGTGTGGCCCTGATAGCTGTTATTGGCTTTTTTTATGTGGGTGTCCTGCTGGTTACTACTTTTATTCAGCAGTACATCTATGCCCGTATCACCAATTATTGTTGGGAAAATTCTACCCTGGGCAATGTGACCTTCAGCTCGACCATGCGGGCTCGTGACCTGATGATCATCCGGGTGACGAATATTCTCGCCTTGGTGATCTCTTTCGGCCTTCTCTATCCCTGGACAAAAATTCGTCGCAGTCGCTATGTTCTCCACAAGTTGCAGCTACAGGTGGCCGGAGGTTTGGATGTTTTTATGGCTCGCAATGAACAGGATCAAACAGGCCTTGGTGAGGCTGCCCTTGATTTTTTTGATTTTGAGATAGGGCTATAAGCCACAGGGTGGAAGGATGGTAAAGAACCATGAAGAAAAAGTTGAGGTTTCCGCCCTTTTCTTTGATGGCCGAAGCTCTAAGGCCCAAGCCGTTACACTGACATTGAGCCATGGTTGTGTTGCTGTGCATGATGACCAAGGCATTCTGATCTTGGAGCAAGGAGTTGCCTTGTGCCATCTTGCTCCACCGCTGGGTTCAGCCAAGGTGGAGCTCAAGACAAGTGCAACGGCCCATTGTCTTTTGGAGCCAGACTCTGCCGCAGCCTTGGCTCATTTTTTCCCCACCCGTAAAGGTTTGCTGCTGGTGGATTTCTTTGAGCGCCGCTGGGGTTTGGTCACTGTTGCCCTAGTTGGCTGTCTGCTCTTTGTTTGGTTTTTTATCGCCACGGGTATCCCTTTTCTGGCTCGGCAAGCTGCTTATGCCATGCCGAGCCAGGCCATGACCTTGCTGGGCAGTCAGACCTTGGCTGTTTTGGATGAACAGTTTTTCTCTCCCTCTGCATTGCCCCTGGAGCAACAACACCAGACCCACTCCCTTTTTCAGCAGGTGTGTCAGCAGCTTGCCGTACCGTCATGTCAGTTAGAGCTGCGTCAAGGTAATGAGCTGGGTGCCAATGCCTTTGCTTTACCCTCTGGTCAGGTGGTGATGACCGATGAGCTCGTTATTCTCAGCCAGGGACAGGGTGATGAAGGCTTGCAAGGGGTTATAGCCCACGAGTTGGGGCATGTCACTAATCGTCATGCCTTGCGTCATGTTATCCAGCATTCCGGAATTTTTCTGCTTATCTCTACCCTTACAGGAGACATGGGCAGCCTTACCTCAGTGGCTGCCAGTCTGCCCATGGTCCTGGCAGAAAGCAGGTATTCGCGTAGTTTTGAGGATGAGGCTGATGCCTTTGCCTGCTCTTATTTCCTCGATCAAGGAAAGTCCTGTGCAGCCTATGGCGAACTTTTGATGTTGGCCACAAAAGGTCGTAATTCTGATGGTTTGTCTAGGTATTTTGCTAGTCATCCCCCGACATCCCAACGGCTTGAAGCCTTCCACGCCCTCCATAACAGTACTTTGTAAATTCCACTTTTCTTGGTTTTCCGGAAATGCGGGTACGTGTTTCCGGAAATTCTAAGCGTTTAGCTCAGGATTTTTCAGGCTAAGCGAAACGCTTACGGCGCAAGTGGTTGATATTGCGTAAAATGGTTAGAAAGTTGCATCTTGTGGCATGGGAGATGCAAATATAAAACAGGAAAATAAGTGTACTATATGTGTTTCCTTATAAGCACCATAACATCGCGGGAAGAAAAAATGAAGAATGCAAGCACTGTAAAAAAGTATCTGGTTCATGGTCTGATCTTGGTGGGCGCAGTTGCCCTGAGCAGTTCTGTTGCCCAGGCGACCTCTCTCGGTGTGTTTGATGATTGGACAATGTTTGCCGATGATGAAGGCCATACAGAGGGGCCCGGTGCAGGTGGCCAAGCCTTTGATGCTGAATATCTCTTTTATAAATTAGATGGCACCACTTTATCCATTGGGTTGCAGTCAGGGTTCAATATTGATACTGGCGTACAAAAATATGGAAGCCATCTTTATCATGCTGGCGATTTAGCCCTATCATTTGATGGTGATAGTGCTACGTATGAATATGCCTTTGATTTTGGGAATTATACAGAAGGCTATTTTGCTGATGATGATAGAGATATAATTGATGCTGTGGATGCGGGGCTTTACGAGGTTGTTGAGTGGAGTACTGACATATATTTTTCTGCCGCCTCGAGCCCCTATGCCATGACAAGTGGTAACATGGTTGCTGGTTCCAATGGTACAACACTTGCCGGATTTGAAAATGATTCGTACTGGCGTACAGTAACCTTTGACCTCTCATCACTTTCCCTCGCTGAATTTGTCGGCTTTGATGCCCATTGGACCATGTCCTGTGGGAATGATAATATTAACGGCACTGCCCCGGTGCCTGAACCCGCCACCATGCTTCTCTTTGGAAGTGGTCTGATTGGTCTGGCTGGCATGCGTAAGCGGCGCCAGAGAAAGTAGCTCTTTAGTTTTTCCCCTCTCCTCAAGGGTGATTTAAAGGCCTGGCATTATGCCAGGCCTTTTTTCGTTTACTTGAACGTATTTTTCCTGAATATCGAAAATAATGCCTCATTGTTATGTAAGACGACCCTTATTTTGCCTAGCTAACTGTCTAACCTGATTTGATAACCTGGAAAACCTGGCAATGTGGCATAGAATACGCATGCTATAAACGTAATAAGTATTGCACGGTTTTGGTTGGTAAGCTCTCTGTTTGGGGAAATAGACTGTTTATCGGGTCCAGCATGGGCTGGAAAAGTGTGGACAAAATTTATTTGAGGGGGGCAGGAAAATGAAGGGGTACTCGCTTGCAGCACTACTCTGTGGCTCGGTGATCCTGGTGGCTGGCAATGTTCAGGCAACACCTCTGGCGCTGGGCACTAACATCACGGTTTTTGACAATCAGTCAGCAGTTCCGCTGAGCTCTACAACTATAATGGGCTATGACGGCGTGGGGCAGGGTTTTGAAGACCAGGAGACAGAACCTGGTACCTTACGTGGTAATGCCTGGGATCTTGAGGGGGTGTTTCTTGATGGAAACTCTCTGTCCATGGTGGGTGAGTGGGATTTTGTTAATGGCAGCAGTGTTCATCAAATTTATTCTGGTGATATCTTCATTGATGTCAACGGCGGCGCAGAATTTGATTATGTCTTTGATGTAGATTGGGATGCCAAGAGCTATGATATATATGAAATTGACGGGGACACGACTTTTATAGAGCCAAGTTACAAAACCCAGTCCGGCCATGTTAGTCGAGACAGTGGCGGCGCTTGGCTTGCCGCAGGCACCTTCTCGACGTTTTCAGGCCTTTCTAATGCTGATGCTGGTTTTTTTGGGCTTGATAATCACTTTGCGGTGACAGGCTTTGATCTAACCTCCATTGCTACGGATTTAGGGCTTTCTACCCTCTTGGAATTTTCCTTCCACTTTACCATGGGCTGCGGGAACGATGACCTGCGGGGGCAATCCCCTGTGCCTGAACCTGCCACCATGCTACTCTTTGGGACTGGTCTGGCTGGCTTGGCTCGATTTCGCCGTCGTCAGCTCCGATAAATAGCATCTATTTTGTATGCCAATGGGTATGTGTGCCCCTGTCAATGTTCTTGACAGGGGCATTTTTTGTTTGCCCAGCATGGCTGGCAAACCCAGCCTGCGTTAAGCAGGCGTCACTCTGCAGGTGGTGACAGCGAGCAACGGCTTTATAGCGGTGGAGCGGTTTAAGAAAGAATCATTTGAAATTGTTCTCATGGATGTGCAGATGCCAGAGATGGACGGTTTTGCAGCCACTGCAGAGATTAGGGGCCTTGAGGATGGGGATACTACACCAATTATAGCCATGACCGCCCATGCCATGAAGGGTTATCGAGAAAAATGCCTGGCCGCTGGTATGGATGATTATCTTTCCAGACCCTTTAAGCAGGATGAGTTGTTGACCGTATTGATTAGAAATTGGTAACGTATATAGTTGATTTAGTACGCCCCTAGGGGGCCTCTCCGAAAACTTTTACCCCAGCAGTGGGGAACTGGCTCATAGCCAGTGATAATAATAATACTGTCCTGGTGGTCGATGGCCGCAAATGGAAAAAAGGGGTTGCCTCTGCTGGGCTGGCTGATAAGGCGCAGGCTTTATATGGAGCACGGTATGCTGAATTTCTTGATAATGTTACGGCCTATGCCTACTTCCCCTTTGCCGTGGCAGGGGACGTGGAAAATTTTACAAATGGCGAGATACATGTTCGTTTTAAGGCAATTGCTGGCCGGATAGATCAAGGAGCTGGCATATTATTTGACCTTAAACCAAATGGCGACTATTACGCCTTGCGTGCCAATCCACTGGAAAATAATTTGGTATTATGGCGTTATAAAAAAGGAAAAAGAAGCTCTGTTAGCTGGGTGCGCAACGTGAACACCCCCAGCCATAAATGGCACACCTTAAAATTAACAGTAACTGATGATTTTATTAAGGGATATGTGAATGGCAAGCAGTATATGGCAAAGCGTTTACCTGATTCTGTCTCTGGTAAAGTAGGGTTGTGGACTAAGGCCGACAGTGTCGTCTATTTTGGTGATTATCAGGTGCATTATCGTTAAGAACAAAAAAAACTGGTGGGTTATGACTTTTTCCTCGGTTTCACTCGGTTGGTTGCTGTGGCGCTGAGTGGATCATCTGGCCAGTAATGTTTTGGGTAGCGGCCTTTGAGTTCCTTTTTTACCTCATGGTAGGTGTTTTGCCAGAAACCAGCAAGATCCCTGGTCACCTGGATGGGTCTTCCGGCTGGTGAGAGGAGATGGACGACCACTGCCACTGTGCCACCAAACACGGTAGGGGTGCTTGTGGCACCGAACATCTCCTGTAGGCGTACGGCCAGAATGGGTGGCTCTCCTCCCTGATATGTCAGGCGTATTCGTGAGCCGCTGGGCACCTGGCAGTGGCTGGGAAGCAGATGCTCGAGCTTCTGCTGATCTTGCCAGGAGAGGCGTGACAGCAGTATTGCCTTGAGATCGAGTTTCTTAAGCTGCTTCAGGCTGCTGATGCCAGCAAGATATGGTTCAAGCCAGGAAAGATCCTCCAGCAGGGTGGTGTCTGATATCTCTGGCCAGGTGTCAGGAGCCCAGGCATGGGCAGAGGCCATTTTGGCCTGTAGTTCACGACTTTTTTTCTGCCAGCCCAGACAGTTCATGCCGTTTTCTCTAATACCTTGCAGCAGGCAACGGCGCATGGTCTCTGGGTCAACCTTTGTCAACGCTTCCCTGCCAAGTTCCAGGCTGCCCAGGCGTAGGATGGAGGCGGCTTCAACCTTTGTTTTATGCCACACCACCAGTTCTTCCCTGTGCATTAAAGAAGCATGCTCTCTGTTGAGGTCCTCCAGGGAGAGGGCGGCAGCAAGAAAGATACGCCCCTGTTTTTTACCCCCATCTACATTGGCGGCCACCAGAAATTTGGCCTTTTGGAGATGATCTCCCTGGGGCAGGAGGACACCACGGCCAGAGGCCAGGATATGTTGGCTGGAACCCTGTTTTTTCATGGCAATGCGATCAGGGTAGGCATGGGCCAGCAGGGTGCCAGACTCCTGGTTATGCAGCCTGCCGCCCTCAAGTTTAAGTAAGCGTTGATATTGCGCGGCCTCCTGCAGGATACGCCGACAAAGGGATGGCTCTGCCCCCTTGGCTCGAACCATTGCAGCTCCTTGCTGCTCATAGAGCTGTAAAATTTCCAGGCGATCCTCAATATCAACACTTCTCCCATCATTATTGCCCCGAAATAGATCACGGTTCTGTAGCAGGGCCGCTAGGCGACAGGCCAGTAGGCCATGGCCCTGCTCTCGGCCACGGAGCAGCATTAATGCCAAACGGGGATGGAGAGGCAGGGTTGCCAGTTCACGGCCAAGGGGCGAGAGTGCCCCTTGTTTAGTAATGGCTCCCAGGGTTTTCAGAAGGCCACGGGCCTGCTCTATCTGGCTTAAACGGGGCGGATCAAGCCAGCGTAATTGGCCAGGGTCTGTCACCCCCCATTGCATAATTTCAAGTAATAATGGGGCAAGATCTGCACTGCTTATCTCCGGGGCCAGAAAATCTGTCTTGCTATAATGCTCTCCTGTGGTCCAGAGTCGATAACAAACCCCTGGCCCTAGGCGTCCAGCTCGTCCGGCCCGTTGGTCAGCAGATGCCTTGGATATGGCAACGGTATGCAGGCTGGTTAAACCGTTGGCCGGGGAAAAGCGAGGAGTCTTCATGAGGCCGCAATCAATAACTACTGTCACTCCCTCAATGGTGAGGCTGGTCTCGGCAATGGGAGTGGCCAGGATCAGGCGTCGCTTGTGGGTGGGGGCAAAAACAACATCTTGCTGCTGTTGGCTCAGGTTGCCGTAGAGGGGCAGGCAGAGGATATCTGTATCTATCTGTCTCTGCACGGCCTTTATTTCTCCTGCACCAGGCAGAAAGACTAGAATGTCACCCTCCTGTTCAGAGATAGCGCGGTGAATGGCCTTGACAGTGCGTGGCACAAGGTAATCAGTGGATGGGCGGGGAAGATACTGTGTTGCCACAGGAAAACAGCGGCCCTGGCCATTAACCACCGGTGCTTCACCCAGCAATCGTGCCACCCGGGTGGTATCCATGGTGGCGGACATGATCATTATTTTCAGATCATCACGTAATGCCTGCACATCCAGACAGAGGGCCAGGGCCAGGTCTGCCGGAAGAGATCTTTCGTGGAATTCATCAAAGACCACCAGTCCCACTCCTGTGAGGTCAGGGTCGTTTTGAATCATGCGGCTGAGAATTCCTTCCGTTACCACCTCAATACGTGGTCTTGCACTGATTTTTTGATCAAAACGGATACGGTAGCCAACCAGACCACCAAGGCTATCTTTGGCCAGCTCGCTCATGCGCCTTGCGGCCATACGTGCTGCCAGACGTCTGGGTTCTAATATGATGATTTTTTTTTCAGACAGCCATGGTTCCGCAACCAGGGCCAGTGGAACAATGGTGGTCTTACCAGAACCAGGCTCTGCTGCAAGGACAACGGACGGGTGGTTGTTCAGCGTGTCACGCAGCGCTGGAAGGACATCATCAATGGGTAATGGGGGCAGGTCAAATTTCATTCAAGGGATCCTTTACCTGTGATTACTCTTTTTGGTAGGAATTGGAAATAATAATTGCCATACTGTCTTAAACTAGGGAAAATATATGCAGATCATTCTTAATGTCCACCACATCCAGTTGGGTCAGGAAATATCTATTCTACTGGACAGGCGCCTTTGTTTTGCCCTGGACAGAAGTGGGAGCAGAAAATGAAAATAACCCCAAATGCAGAGTGGCATCATTTGTCAGGGGATGTTGTCACCTCCATGTTGACCAGTAGCCGTGAAAAAGGCCTTTCTCCAGACAAAGTAAGGCAGCGCCTGGAGCAATTCGGCCATAATACCCTCACAGTACAACAGGGTCGTAGTGCCTTGATGCGCTTTATTTTCCAGTTTCACCAACCGCTCATTTATATTCTGCTCGTGGCAGGTGCCATAACGGCAGCATTGCAGGAGTGGGTTGATTCTTGAGTGATTTTTGGCGTGGTACTGGTCAATGCCATTATTGGTTTTATCCAGGAGTCCAAGGCGGAAAATGCCCTGGCCGCCCTGGCAGATACCATGGTTGCTGAGGCCACTGTCCTGCGCCAAGGAGAGAAGAAACGTATTCCATCAGTGGATCTGGTTCCTGGTGATATTGTTCTGCTCCAGGCTGGTGATAAGGTTCCTGCAGATCTGCGTCTCCTGAAAATTCGGAATCTGCAGGTAGATGAGTCTGCCTTGACTGGTGAATCTGTATCGGTGGAGAAAGCCACGGGCTCTCTTGCACAGGCAACAATACTCGCTGAACGCCTGAACCTGGCCTATGCCTCCTCCATGGTCACCTATGGCCATGGAGGAGGTATTGTTGTTGCCACCGGTGACGCCACTGAGGTAGGCCGCATCTCGCAGCTCATCTCCTCGGCCCAGGATTTGGCCACACCCCTCACCCGCAAGATTGCCCATTTCAGCCATATCCTGCTCTATGCCATTTTGCTGTTGGCAGCACTCACTGTTGTTGTGGGTCTGCTGCGGGGCCAACCTCTCTTTGACATGTTCATGGCTGCTGTGGCCCTGGCGGTGGGGGCGATTCCTGAAGGACTGCCGGCAGCAGTGACCATCACCCTGGCCATTGGTGTTTCCAGGATGGCCAAACGACGGGCTATAATCCGTGTCCTGGCAGCAGTGGAGACCTTGGGCAGTACCACTGTGATCTGTTCGGACAAGACAGGTACCCTGACCGAAAATCAAATGACTGTGCAGGCAATCATGGCCGGAGATATTCATTACGAGGTCCGCGGCGCTGGCTATGCTCCTCTGGGTCGTATTGTCATGCAAGACAGGGCTGCTGGTATACGTAGCCCTGCGCTTGTTGAATGTCTACGGGCCGGAGTTCTCTGCAATGATAGTTTACTGCAAGAGGAGGAGGGCAGCTGGTTTGTGCAGGGAGACCCCACCGAGGGAGCCTTGTTGGCCGTAGCAGCCAAAGGTGGTTTTGCGGCAAAAGAAACCGCTGCGAGGTTCCCCCGCCTTGATGGAATTTCCTTTGAATCCCAACATCAATACATGGCCACCTTGCATGATGGCGGTGCTGGCACGGAGCGCCTCGTCTACATAAAGGGTGCGGTTGAACAGATACTTGCCAAGTGCACGGCAGCCATTGCTGCAGACGGCAGTGATACCTTGTTGGATTGTGACAAGATTCACCAGGATGTTGCACACATGGCAGCTAGAGGGTTACGGGTACTGGCTTTTGCCAAGAAGGAAGTAGCAGCTGAAACCACGACAATAGATCATGATGATGTGGCCACAGGGCTTATCTTTCTTGGCCTGCAGGGCATGATTGACCCCCCAAGGGTCAAGGCGGTGACAGCGGTGAAAATATGTCAGACCGCAGGAATTAGCATAAAAATGATCACCGGTGATCATCCCCTTACCGCAGCGGCCATTGCTGGACAGCTCGGTATCTATGGTGGTAAAATTACAGAGACCGGCAATGGCGCAGTGTTCACCGGCAGTGACTTAGCAGACCTCTCTGACCATGAATTGCTGGATGTGGTTGAAGAGACAAGCGTCTTTGCCAGGGCCACCCCAGAGCAGAAAATTCGTCTGGTCAAGGCTCTGCAGGCCAAGGGGCATGTTGTGGCCATGACTGGTGATGGGGTTAACGATGCCCCGGCTCTGAAACAGGCCAATATTGGTGTGGCCATGGGCATAACCGGTACAGATGTCTCCAAGGAAGCCGCTGATATGGTACTTACCGATGATAATTTTAGTTCCATTGAGGCTGCAGTTGAGGAGGGCCGTGGGGTATTTGACAACCTGACCAAATTCATTGTCTGGACTCTGCCCACCAATCTTGGCGAGGGTTTGGTTATCCTCACCGCCATTTTCCTGGGTATTACCCTGCCCATTCTACCAGTGCAGATTTTATGGATCAACATGACCACAGCGGCTTTTTTAGGGTTGATGCTGGCCTTTGAGCCAAAGGAGGCTGGCATCATGCAACGTCAGCCTCGTCAGCCTGATACTCCCATTCTCACCAGGGAATTAAGCAGTAGGATCTTTCTGGTGGGCACCTTGTTGCTCATAGGTGCTTTTGGTCTTTTTGAGTGGGAGTTGGCGCAAGGGGCTTCCATTGAGCACGCCCGCACGGTGGCCGTTAATGCCTTTGTCATTATGGAGATTTTTTATTTATTCAACTGTCGCTCACTGCATGGATCCATTTTTAAGCTGGGTATTTTCACCAATAAGTGGGTCTTTGCTGGGGTGGCAGTCATGCTGTGTATGCAGATTCTCTACACCTATCTGCCCCTCATGAACCGGTTGTTTCACAGTGCCGCCATTGGTGTCGGCTCCTGGATCCGGATTGTCCTGGCTGGATTATGCACCTTTATCATTGTTGAGGCGGAAAAGAAGATACGAACGTATGGTTTGCAACACCGGCACTAAGCAGCTGCCATGGCAAACAGGGAGAAAGTTATGGACGATTTATCAAACCCCAAAGAACCCTTGATCCAGGTGTTGCGCATAGTTATTCATATGGCCGTGCGAGTGCTGGCTGTGCTGATGACCCTTGTTGTTCTCTGGGGCGTGGCTGACGTCATCATGGTGCTCTATCACAAACTGCGGACACCTCCAGTCATGCTGTTGACCATTACCGATATTCTGGCTCTGTTTGGTGCTTTTATGGCGGTGTTGATCGCCATCGAAATTTTGATCAACATTATTATTTATCTGCGCGAGGATGTGATCCACGTCAAAATTGTTATGGCCACGGCATTGATGGCCATTGCCCGTAAGGTGATCATTATGGATTTCAGTACGATTACCGCTGGTTACATGCTGGCCGTAGCTGCCGTGGTTTTGGCCATGAGTGTAGGCTACTGGTTGGTGGTTCTCAAGGAGAGCAAACATCATAAGATTGATTTTTGCGATACAGAAAAACAGGGGAGGGAGGAGCGATGAAACGATTTAAAAATATTCTCGTGGTGCATGACGGCAGGGAGTCTGGCCAGGCAACCCTGACCAGGGCCATTGATCTGGCCAGACGAAATCAGGCCAAGGTGACGGTGGTTCAGGTCATAGACCAGATACCCCGTAACTATCGTATGCTGATTGTCTCACTCTTGCCCGAAGAAATAATGGCCGTTGTGGTCAGGGAGCACACAGCGCTCCTAGAAAAATATGTCGCTAATGTTGCCGAGGCTGGTCAGGTAGAGCTTAAGGTCGTTGTGGGCCAGGAGTTTATAGAAATTATCAAAGAGGTATTGCGCAATGAACATGATTTAGTGATAAAGACCGCCCGGGGTATGGGTGGCACACTGGGTATGTTGTTTGGTTCCACGGCCATGCACCTGCTGCGCAAGTGCCCATGCCCGCTGTGGTTGATAAAACCGGAACAAGGGCCGTCCTTTGGGCGGGTCATGGCGGCAGTGGATGTGGAACCGGGCATAGAGCAAGAGGGTAACTTGAATACCAAAATTATGGAGATGGCCACCTCGCTGGCCCAGACAGAGCACAGTGAACTGCATGTTGTCCACGCTTGGAGCAAGCCGGATGTCCGCTATTTAACCGGCGAACTTGATAGTTTTCCTGATAATATTGAAGCCTTGGATACTGAGGCAAAGGACATGCATGTCTGCTGGTTAGGCGATTTTCTGGCCCAGTATGACCAGCAGTACACAGAGCATGTGGTGGAGGGTTTGGCCGATGAGGTTATTTCTGGGTTTGCCGAACAGCATCAGATCGATCTCATAGTCATGGGCACGGTGTGCCGGACAGGAATCCCAGGTTTTTTCATCGGAAATACCGCGGAGAAAATCGTCCATAGAATAGATTGTTCGGTGCTGGCATTAAAGCCCGACAGCTTTGTCAGCCCGGTACTGCTTAATGAGGACAGTTCATAATGTTTACATTTCTGGCGAAATTTATGGCCTGGGAGCATTCTTCCTCACTCTCTACCTCCCTTGTCAACCACAAGAATCGTAACAAGCGCGCTGTGCAATTCTTCTTGGTGGCAATGGGCTTAGATTTGCTGTTTGTGCTGGTTGAGCTGGCTGCCGGTCTTTCTCCTGTGACAGATATTTGTCGGCACCCTTGGCTCTATAGTTATATTTTTCTTGGTACCATCACAGGGTTTTCATTTTTTGGGGCAATGATCGGTAGCAGGGAAGACCAGCTGGAAAACCTCGCTTTGCGGGATTCTCTGACTGGTCTCTTTAATTCTCGCTATTTGTGGGCGCGTATGGATGAACAATGGGCTACTGGTAAACGGGAAAAAAGTACAAGCTCACTGGTTCTGTTTGACTTGGATTTTTTCAAAAAAGTAAACGATAGGCACGGGCATCCGGTTGGTGATGAAGTTCTTAAACGTGTGGGCCAGACATTGCAACATGCTGCCCGCAGGGGTGATACGGTGGCTCGAATAGGTGGTGAGGAGTTTGTTTTTTTCTTACCCAATACATCTGCACACGATACAGCAATTATTGCAGACCGTATTAGGGAGACAATCAGTTTGGCAACCATGGCAACCCATGGGAGACATCATGTCAAAATTACAATCTCTGCTGGTGTGGCCAGCACCAAAGAGTATTCCGTTACCACCCCTCATGCCCTTTACTCGTTGGCTGACCAGGCATTGTACAGGGCTAAAGAGCAAGGTAGGAATAAGGTGATTACCTGTAGTAAGGCTCATTAATCAGACAGTATTGATAG
>JAOZSN010000066.1:0-1310 GCA_029939635.1 Deltaproteobacteria bacterium | reverse complement strand
AGGTCTTGATTGTTGAGATGGACACGTAACGATGAGAAAGTCCGGATTTCATTGACAAATGTTTTGGATATGTTGAATATAGAGCTGGACGGAGTGACAGGGCTATGAATGGCAGCACTTAAAAATAGTTAGGGCAGACAATGATTTTCACCATAATTCTGAAAAAACTGAAGAGTGCCGTAATGGATCTGCTGCCCATTGTGCTGGTCATTGCTTTTTTTCAGATTGTTGTTTTGCGCCAACCTCTGCCCCAGCTGGGAGAGGTTCTTTTTGGGGCCTTACTGGTGGTGCTCGGTCTCAGTCTGTTTGTCCAAGGGCTGGAAATGGGGTTGTTTCCCATTGGTGAGGCAATGGCCCAGGCCTTGGCTCGCAAGGGTAGTCTCTTCTGGCTGCTCTGCTTTGCCTTTGCTCTCGGATTCTCAACTACGGTGGCCGAGCCTGCTCTTATTGCTGTGGCTGCCGAGGCCGCTAAGATTGCCGGGGAGGGTGGGCTTATTGATCCTGGCCCAGAGTCTCTCAAGGAGTATGCCTTTGGGCTGCGTATGTCTGTGGCTTTTTCCGTGGGCCTGGCTATCCTCATTGGTGTCATGCGTATCATCCGTGGTTGGCCTATTCATTATCTAATTATTGGTGGCTATGTTGTTGTTATGCTGATGACCACCATTGCCCCTAAAGAAATCATTGGTATTGCCTATGATGCGGGCGGTGTTACCACCTCCACCATTACTGTACCCTTGGTTGCTGCCTTGGGGGTTGGTTTGGCCTCCACCATCAGGGGGAGAAGTCCTCTCACCGATGGGTTTGGTCTCATTGCCTTTGCCTCGCTTTTGCCCATGATTTTTGTCATGGGGTACGGCATACTTATCTTTAAATAACCCATTATACGGAGGGGCTGGTGGAATTTATAGTTGATTTTAGCAAGGTGCTACTTGCCACCTGCCGGGATGTGTTGCCGATCCTGCTGCTGATTACCTGTTTTCAGCTCCTGGTTTTACGGCAACCAATTCCCCATCTGCGCCGTCTCATTGTTGGGGGCGTCTATGTGGTTGTTGGTCTTGCCCTGTTCCTGGCTGGACTGGAGAAGGCTCTTTTCCCCCTGGGGAAAATTATGGCGACCCAGCTCTCTGACCCGTGCTTTCTCTATGGTACCACTGAGGTTATTACCCAGGCAGACTGGAAGGCGTATGGCTGGGTCTATCTTTTTGCCGCCATGATCGGTTTTGCCACCACCATTGCTGAACCATCTCTCATTGCCGTGGCATTTAAGGCCAGCGAGGTGTCGGCTGGCACTATTAAGCAATGGGGACTAC
>JAOZSN010000201.1 GCA_029939635.1 Deltaproteobacteria bacterium | reverse complement strand
TGGTCACTCTTTGATTTTATTAACCCCGGCCTGTTAGGTACGCCCACTGAGTTTAAAAAATTCAGCAAGGGACTGGCCGACCATCCTGATGGCTATGGCCGTCTGCGCCGGATGATTGCCCCTTTTATCCTACGGCGCTTGAAAAGTGATAAGAGTATCATCGCTGATCTGCCCGAAAAGGTGGAGCTGAAGTCATGGGCCAATTTAAGCAAGAAACAGCTGGTCTTGTATCAGCAGGTGATAAGTGCCATGGCTGATAACCTGGCCGCCGGGGCTGATGGTATGCAGCGTAAGGGCATGATCCTGGCGGCCTTAACCAAGTTTAAACAGATTTGTAATCATCCTGATCAATATGTTGGCACGGGTTCCTATCTCGCTAAGGAGAGTGGCAAGTTTATGCGCCTGGCCGAGATCTGTACGGCCATTTATGAAAAGCGGGAGCGGGTTCTGGTCTTTACCCAGTTTAAGGAATTGACTGCACCTCTGGCAGATTTTCTGGAGGGTATTTTTCAGCGTCCTGGCCTGGTTCTGCATGGTTCGGTGCCAGTGGGGAAACGCAAGAAAATCATTGAGACCTTTCAAGGGGTAGATTATACCCCCTTTATGGTGTTGTCTCTCAAGGCAGGTGGGGTTGGTCTGAATTTAACCAGGGCCAACCATGTGATTCATTTTGATCGCTGGTGGAATCCTGCCGTGGAAAACCAGGCCACGGATCGGGCTTACCGGATAGGGCAGCAGAAAAATGTCATGGTGCATAAGTTTATAGCTAAAGGAACCATCGAGGAAAAGATAGATGCCATGCTGGAACAGAAATCTCAGCTGGCAGACGATGTGGTGGCTTCATCTGGCGAGGCCTGGCTCACTGAAATGAATAATGATGAGCTGGCTGAGCTGTTCACCCTTTCAAGGTAGATGTTATGTCTTACGGATATTATCCTAGATATGTCAGTGTGGCGGAGAAAAAGGCTAAGGCGACAAAGAAGATAAAGGAGTTGCGTAAAAAAAATCCAAACCTGCAACCTGTTATCTTGCCAGGCCAGGCTCTGGCCACCACCTGGTGGGGCAAGGCCTGGAACAAGAACCTGGAACGTTATGCCGATTATAGTAACCGTATTGGTCGGGGACGGAGCTATGTCCGCCATATGGCAGTACTTGATTTGCAGATTTCTCCTGGCCGTATTGAGTCCCTGGTGGCAGGATCTGCCCGGAAACCATATAAGGTGACTATTACCATCAGCAGGATAAAAAAGGGGCAGTGGCAGGGGATAAAGGAACAATCTTCACAGCAACTCTCATCCCTGCCTGACCTGTTGGCGGGGAAATTTCCCAAGGACTTGCAGGAGATCTTCATGGCCAAGGGCCAGGGGCTTTTCCCTCGCCCAGCTGAGATTAGCTTAGCCTGTGATTGCCCGGACTGGGCCACCATGTGTAAACATGTTGCCGCTACTCTCTATGGCGTTGGGGCGCGTCTTGATGAAGATCCCTCCTTGTTATTTACCTTAAGAAAAGTGGCTATTGACGACTTGGTGGCTCAGGCCGTCCAGGCCAAGACAGCAAGCATTCTGGAGGGCAGCGCTAAGGGGAGCAAGATTATCAGCGATGATAATCTTGCTGGTTTGTTTGGTATCAACATGGATGAGAAGATTGATTTTAATCCCTCTGCAAAGCCCAAAAGGGGAGGAGTTAATAAAGTAAAGGCAAGGCCCAAAACTGGTAAAGCTGTGCCAAGGCAAAGGGCTGGCGATCAGCTGGCTGATTTACTGCTGGCCATAATTGATGAGTATGGCGAGGAGATAAGTGTCAAGGATTTGGCTGAAATCTCCGGGCAACCAGCCAAGAAGCTTTATTCTATCCTTGCCCGCTTAAAGAAAGATGCTGAGGTTGTTAGTTGTGGCTATGGTAAGTATTGTTCTACCTCTGCTGCAAGCCATCTCGATATTCGCTAATAACACTGATAACAGGCTGAAGTTGCTTGACAATCACATTCTTATTCATTCGAAAAGGCCCCGTGTTTTATAACAGAAAGGCATTCTCGAACACTGCTGTAATCAGCCGGCTCTTTCCAGCCAACAATTTGGGCGGCTTGGGCTGCTGGTGAGTCAGCGCTAATTGAGGTAAGGGCCGCAGTTACTCTGGAGATAAGATCGGCGTTGGTTCCAGCTACCGCCGCCATGGGCCATTCAGGATAAAGTCGCGTACTGTGGACAAAGGGGAAAGCATCCTCTATTTGATGGAGTATGCGGAAATTACTCATATCTATTTTCCCCTCAGCTTCCATCCTCTCCATGGTGTCACTGCGCACGGAACCGACATCAACCAGGCCTCTGTGCACTGCCAGCACAACATTGTCATGGTTGTTTCCTTCCAGAAAGACAGCAGTGTCACGCTGTGGATCTATATTGTTATCAACCAACAGGCGCCAGGCCATCTGGCCACCGCCAAAGGAGGAATACTTGACCACCATCAATTTCGTGCCACGAATATCAGCCAAGCTTTTAATCGCACTGTCGCCCTTGACCAGAATAACACCCCCGAATTTTTCCAAGGACTTACCACCCCTGGAGTTGATCATGGTTGCCACGGCCTTGAGCTGATATTTTTTTTCCATCTCTACATAGATAGCGGAATTAGCCAACAAAAAATCAATTCTTTTACCATTAACCATGGGCGCAATGGCGGTAAATTTTAACGGGATGATAACAACCTTTTCCCCCAGTTCGGCACTGAGAAATTGCGCAGTTGGCCCCCATTGCTGGATGGCCTTGGCAGCGCCGCGCTTGGCCAATACCCCTATCTTTACCTCTGCCAGGCAATTTTCAGCAACAGGTAACGTTAATAACAGAGCACATAATAGAAAGGATAGATAGTTGGGTGTCTTCATGGGGGTATTCTATGAATTTTTATCTAGCTTCGTCAAATCTATTTGTGATTGAAATGAATAGTCAGAGGGAGATTAAATCCGGCAGGTATTAGCGTATTATTTGGGGGGCACTATTTACTAGAGTTATCAGGATGTGAGGTATGGGAGGGCGATTTTTTTTTGACATACATGGATACAATGTGAAAAGATTACATCACCATGTGGCCAATAATGCAATAGGGAAAACTATGAAGCGAGTAACGCTAACAAAAGTTTATTTTCTCAATTTATGTCTCCATGGCAGCTGTAGCCTTTGGCGCAGAAAAGACCTCTCTCATTGGTTTTGCCCAGGTGATGGATGTTGCTCGAGAGCTTGAAAAACATCCATCTGGACAATTTACTTATATAGACGGTCAGGGTAAAATAGTCAAACAGATCAGTGATATTGAGGAACTGGTCACCCAAGGGATCAACAGGCCTTTGTTCCGGTCTTTTGAGGAGTTGCTATGAAAATTAACCTAAGCATTAAACAAAAACTGGTTTTTCTGCTCATTGGCGCAATCACTTTGACACTTGTTTTGGCTGGCGGCCTGCTGGGCGCTCTGCAGCAGCGCTTTTATCTGCAGGAAACCGTGTCGCAAATATATAAAGCCCATACGCTTCTTGATCAGTATTTGCAGAGAAATGAGAATGACCTACTTGTAAATGCCGCTGAGATCTCACAGAATGAGTCGATCATATCCTCGGTGAATATGATCAGCCAATATCAGTCTGTTGAGGAGTATCAACCTCTTGTCTTTGATAAGGAAAAAAAGGCCTTGATCAGCCACCTTGCTGACCAGATGGGCATGGCAGATTTTGACTTGATCGCTGTTTATGATGGTGCCGGAGAGTTGATTTCTTTTTCTATGCAGAAAGATTTGGGTTTTATGCTTGGTATTGCTTCCTATCATCAGTCTGAGCCGATAATCTATCTTTCCGGCCCTGCAGAGAAAGATTTTTGGATGGAATCGCCGTTGCCAGCCATGGTCAAACAAAAAGTGCTACAGGAGGGAGGTGGGCTGGATACCATTCAGTATCTCCGCATGGAAAATGGCTTTTCTGTGGCGGTTACCCTGCCCATTGGCAGGGCTCTGCCGGACGGAACTGCGGAAATAATTGGTTTTGTAGAGGTTGCAAATTTTTTAGGCTATGACTTTGTCGACACTATTGCTCAGCAGGCCCATATGGGTTTTCAACTTGTCACCCCTGATGGCCATATTGGCGACCTGCAACTGGGGGAATATCAGCAGCAGGTCATCCACCATAGCCACCTGCTTGA
>JAOZSN010000065.1:8432-15450 GCA_029939635.1 Deltaproteobacteria bacterium | reverse complement strand
CCTTCTCCTCATGCAGCTTCCTGAAGACAGCCCTTTACGCAAGACCGTACTGGCCATTAAAGATTCAGGCACCAAAGCTGCTGACCAGGTTAGTGATCTCCTCACCATTGCCCGGGGATCAGCCTCTGAGAAAAAAACCGCTAATCTCTCATCCCTGGTGCAGAGCTACCTGGACAGCCCAGAACATCACCACCTCAGCAACCAGCATCCAGAGATTACTATCACCTTCACTCCAGCAACGGCAGAGGTACTGCTCCTCTGCTCTATCAGCCATCTCAACAAAACAATCCTCAACCTAATACTTAACGGCATGGAGGCGATAAAAAAGACAGGCAAGATGACAATTTGCACCCGCCACGAAACTATTTCCGTCTCCTTGCATGGCTACCAAGAAATCCCTGCCGGAGAATATGCCGTCCTTGCCATCAGGGATACCGGCCCAGGCATTAGTCCAGAAGACCAGGAACATATCTTTGAGCCATTTTTCTCCAAGAAAAAAATGGGCCACAGCGGCACGGGCTTAGGATTGGCTATTGTCTGGAATACCATAGAAGATCATAATGGTGGCATTGACATTATCAGCCACCAAAACGGCACAGAATTTATCCTCTATTTCCCCAGCGCAGACAATGCCGCGGTTGCACTCCCAGAAGACGCAGGAAATACTGGCCTGCAGGGTAATGGTGAAAGCATTTTGGTCATAGATGATGATGAACAGATGCGCGATATTGCGGTACAGATGCTCACCCACCTGAACTATCAGGTAACAACGGTGACCAGCGGAGAAGAGGCAGTAGAATACATGGAGAAAAACAGCGCAGACCTGCTGTTGCTTGATATGCTTATGGATCCGGGAATCAATGGTCGACAGACCTACGAACAGATCCTCGCCCACCATCCTGGCCAGAGGGCGATTATCATCAGTGGCTTTTCAGAATCCAGCGAGGTGTTACGTGCCAAGGCACTGGGAGCGGGCCAGTTTATCAGGAAACCATATACTATTGAAATTCTTGGTCACGCCGTGAAGAAAGAATTGGCCCGCTGAAATTGAACCTCTTCTATTTTAGGCTCTTATGAATTATTTTCGTGTTATTTATGGCAAGACTTTTAAAAACGTCTTTAAACTAAACAACCACCCTTCATTATTCGACATTTCTTGTTCAATATTCGATATTCAGAAATAGAAAAATCAGCTGCTAGCAAAATGCCTCTCGCCTAAAGGCGAGGGTTTTAACCCTGAACAGTAATAATAAACAACTCGAAGGTCTCTCTTCGTTCGCTATCTGCCTCTACTGTTAAGGACTTATCCTAAGAACCCTGAGATTTTCTTCCACTTTAATGGGCCAGGCCTTTAGCCCTGTCCAGGTTCAAGGCCTGGCTGGCATTACGCCAGCCCTGGCGCTTACTTTTCGTAAAATCTGCGCCTTTCAAATCAGCACCGCCGATATCCAATCCTTGCAGATCAGCACCAACAAAGCTGGCCCCTCTGGCCATAGCATGGGAAATATCTGCCTTTACCAACTTAGCGCCACTAAAATCGCTATCCATTATAGTAGCCCCGGTGAGCTGAACCCCTTGCAAATTTGTCTTTAATAAGAGTGCGTCCTCCAAGTTGGCATTACGCAGATTTGCGCCTTCAAGGTTGGCTTCTGACAGTTTTGCCCCCTTCAGATTGACATTTTCCAACACAACACCACGTAGATCAGCACCGCGCAGATCAGCCCCCTGTAAATCAAGGCCGCGCAGATCAAGGCCAATAAGTGTTGCCCGCGCAAGTTTGGCATTACGCATAACTACGTTGGTAAAGGATGTTTTCCGACAGATCACGCCACTCAAATCAGCCCCGGTCAAATCTACATTCTGCAACTCTGCTTCCACTATGGTTGCATTGGCCAAGCTGGCATCTTTCATCTCCAAACCAACCAAGCGGGCCTTGCTAAAATTAGCCTTAGCCAGGGTCACTCCCCACATCACCATAGTCTGCAGCCGACAACCGCTAAAGTCAGCCTTAGAAAAATCAGCATCACGCATGCTCACCCCCTTAAGGGTCGAACCAGCGAATCGAGCCCCTACACCAGTGGCATCCTCTAAACTACCACCCTGGATCCGAGCCCCAGCCAACTGAGCCCCAGCCAATTTTGCTCCTTGGAGTGATGAATCAATGATCTGCGCCTGGAGCAGAATAGCCTTAGACAAATCTGCTCCATCAAGAACAGCCTGCTCCAGGCTGGCATTAGACAAATTCGACTTACCCAGCAACGCCCCGGCGGCCTTAGTCTCTTTAAGAACACTCCTTTCCAGATTTATCCCACTCATATTGGCCCCAGCCAACTTCACCCCTTGGAGCAGAACATGGGCCATGCTGGCAGCACGCAAATCCGCGCCACGGAGACTAGAGTCAACAAAAGAGGCACTATCCAAAGTGGCATTAGTAAGATCTGCACCATCAAACTGGCATACTTGGAAGAAGGCACCAAAAAGATAACTCCCTGGCAGTTTCGCGCCGCGAAGATCTCCCCCCAACACCACCACATGATTTAAATTACTGTCAGAGGCATCAGCCTTGGAAAGATCAACATCGCGAAGCACCGCCCCACTTAAATTCACCTTTGTCAGGTCTGCTTCAGTCAAGTTCACGTCGACAAAATGAGCACCATGCATATCTGCCTTGCGCAACAGTGCCCGGCGCAGATCAACAACCTCAAAAAAACTACCGCTCAAATTTGCGTCAGCAAGATCGGCCTGCACCAACTGACTTTTGTGAATAAAGGCATTGTTCATGGTGGTGCCTTTAAAATGAACACCATCCATCTTGCAGCCCGAGGCAACGAAACGATTAAGCTCCGCACTCCGAAAGGTAGCTCCCTGCAGAACCACATTTTGTAATTTTACGCCACTCAAATCTGCGCCAACAAAGGAGGTATGGGAAAGATCCGTGTCAGCGATAATGACATTATTCATCCTACTGCCATCAAACCGCGCCTTCACCAGGCTCGATTGACAGATACGAAGATGATCAAGATCTTTATTATTAAACTGGCGGTTATCGAAATTTTGCTGATGAACTATAGCAGCGGCAAAAACATGAGGGGTTTCCGCGCTAGCCTGGTCGCAAAAAAGAATGCCCGCCCAGGCGACCACAGTATACAGAATTATTTGATTACATTTCATGGGAAGGGGATCCTATTTAGTGTCTGTCCTGAAATAGGTCATTTTGTTTATTTTTTGCTGTGCCGCAGAGATTGGACAGGTAAGCAAACGGAGTGCGACTCCGAAAGGGCCATTTATGGACAGGCACTATTTAGGCCCAAACAGTTCAAACTCAGCATCCTGCGGCCGTGGAAGAATAGCAGCAGGTGTGGCTTCTGGCTGAGGTGTCACTTTTTTCTTATAGAGACCAGGCTTCAATGCCGGGGGGGGCGCAGTGACTACAGGAGCCTCTGCCAAAGGTGCTGGTTCTGGGGGAGTTGAAGGCGGGGCAAGAAAAGATGCGACAAAAACACGACTCATGGGGGTGCGTTTTTTCAATAAGACCACGTCAATAAAAATCCGATCCCCAACCCGCAGATGACCTGGCACGATATTGGGATTGCCATTGGCCACAATTTTCCAGTTATCCTCACTGGCAGTGTACCAGCTGGCCACCATGGGCAAAGTCTCTTCAGCCCATTGTACGGTATGGACAAGGGATGATTTTTTCTTCTTTAATGGTTTCCATTTCTCACCACTACTGGTGGTCAGACACGCAGTAAGAAAAAAAAGGCAGATCCCTGCCAACAAAAAACTATAAGGAAGATGACGTCGTATATTCATGGGGTCAGTATATAAAAGGGAATATGAGGCGAGGCTCCAGAAATGCCATTTACTGATGAACAAACTACCTGTTTTCCCTAATTTTAGCCAATAATTTCACAGCACGTTCATTGCCAGGGTTATAGCCCACAGCTTGCTGAAGTAACTGTAGACTTTTAGCCTGTTCACCCTTCTGGCGATAGAGTATCGCCATATTAAAGAGAACCTCATCAATATATTCAGGCTCCATCTCAACAACCCTGTGCATGAGAGGCAGGGCCTTCTCCACCTCACCCGACTGGGCAAAAAGTAGTGCAAGATTATTGAGAGCGCGGTGCATGGTGGCATCAAGCTCAATAGCCTTCAGGTAATTCTCCATGGCCTGGGGAGATTCATGCACACTCCAATGCAAACGTCCTAGATGATAATAGAGGATTGCCTTATCCGGGAATTGTACGGCCAGGGCCAGCAGTTGCTGGCGAGCCTCCTCCGGAAATTCCATTATAAGATAACTCACCTGCAGATCCAACATCTCATAATCATCTAAAGCAGCAGCATCCTCAGCCGCACGAATGCTGGCAAGATATTCCAGCGCTTCGCCATGGCGGTCAATGGCTGCTGGCAGCGGCAACGGTTCTCCCCCCTCCTGCACTGTCTCGGCAATCTCCGTAATCTGATTATGAATACTCTCCTCCACCTGCGAAGAAGAGCTGATAACAGTATCAAAGGCAGAAACAAACCAGGCAGGGGGCCACTCGATACTGCTGGCCTGCGCCCGTAGCTGGCGAGTTGTTGGGCTATCAACAACAAAGATGGTACTCACCCCCAGAGCAATAAAAACACATAACAGCAGAGCAAGGAGGCGCCCCCTCTTGGGCGGCGGGGCAGGAAGATCAAAAAGTGTCTTGTCCTCTCCGCCTCCAGGCAGGGTAGGCTCGTCCACAGAGACAACTCCACTCCCCTCCATCTGGGCGGCGTGACGCAGAGCCTGTTCTTCGCGGGAGTTCTCATCCTTAAACAGGTCGTGCATATAACCGGCCAAATGGCGGGTGGAGAGCCGGACAGATAATTCATCAGCACATTTTTCAAGATCTAAACGTAGGGCAGCCGCTGTCTGATAGCGATCCGCTGGATCCTTGGCCAAGGCCTTGCGGATGATATCATAGAGCATAACAGGCAGGCCCTGCTTTACCTCTTCGGCCGGGGCAAACTCTGCCTGGCCAGCCAAGGCTAGAAGCTTCTGGGTTTCCCCAGAGTAGAGGCGCTTTCCTGTGGCTAATTCATAGAGCAGGATGCCCACTGAAAAAAGATCTGAACGTAGATCAATTTCTTTACCGGAAGCCTGCTCAGGCGACATATAGGCCAATTTACCCTTCAACGAACCAACATAGGTCGTGGTATCATGGCTTGAGGCCTTAGCAATACCAAAATCAATGAGTTTTACCTCACCATCAAAGGTGATGAAAATATTTTGTGGGCCAATATCACGATGAATAATATTAAGGGCCTTCCCAGAGAGATCTTTGAGCTGGTGGGCATAGTTGAGCCCCTCACAGACCAAGGGGAGGATATAAAAGAGGGAGAGGGGCAGCTTTAGAGGCTTGCCCATCTCTTCCGCCTTTTGCATGACGGTTTTCAAGGTGACGCCAGAGAGGTACTCCATGGAGATGAAGTAACTATCCTCCATCTGACCAAAATCATAAATCTGTACAATATTAGGATGTTGCAGAAAAGCGGCCAACCGCGCCTCATCAATAAAAGCCTTAACAAACTCGTCCTGATTGGCTAGATGGGGCAATATTTTCTTGATGGCCACCAATTTCTCAAAACCCTGCGAACCAATAATCTTGCCACGAAACAATTCAGCCATTCCTCCACAGTCGATTCTGTCGAGGAGAAGATACTTCCCGTATTGGATGGGTTTAAATGAGGGCATAAATTATTTAAAGGGTTCACCTACAGCGCACCAATAAAGTGCCTACAAAACAATACAATAGCATATTTCTCTGTAATTATTTAACAAAAGCAGAAAAATATACAGTCTTTCTAAAACTTTTCGCCAACACCACTTCTCCAAATAAAACTATCTCACATCGGCAAGTTACACACAGATGTCGCAAAGGGCCAGAAGCAGATAATAGCTAGTCCTAGTTGACAGATCCTGCTTATTTTTCACGTTGGGCCCTGAGCCATCCCAAGCGGATGTGGTATTGCTGGCCGCAATCTCGCCAGTTCTCACAGCTATCATCCAGTTTTTTCATAGGCCGTGGTGCAGCAGGCCCCTTCTCTAACCGACACACTCCTGACTGTAGACCCTCTACCTTGAAATAATGACACTGCAGACAACTCTTCTCCATAGCCGTTTCTCCCTTAGGGCACCATGTTTTTAGCTAACCGCTAACACCCGAAAACTCTGTTTCCGAAAAGTGTATCTATCGAGAAATACAAGACAAATAAATGCAGTAGCAGTTTCCAACGCAAAAAAGGAGAAAGAGGATGAGCGATCATCCAACTTCCTCCTTACACATCACCAACCCCATGTGCGAGATCAGTGCTCCCAAACCATATCTATTTTTCGGTGGCCTTTCTTCTGATAACCGTTTTCCGGCTCGCCTTTTCCTTGCGAACTCTCTCCTCGGCCAGATTGAGATGCTGCTCACCCTCTGAGACATCGTTAATCTGATGATTATCACTGTTTGCCATGGCAATAGCCAACTTGCGACGATGGAGGGGCAACTCTTTAAAGCTAAATTTACTGTTACCATCCTTGGCAGTAAAATGCTGCCACTTCCCCTTCCAATTTTCCCGATACCAGAGGGAATGATAGATCCCCTCATGATGCTGTTTTGTATACTTACGTTTGGCGCTTTCCAGACAAATTTTCTTCATAACTTTCAAAAAAACAGGGGAGCCAGGAGGCAAGAAACGAGCCTACAGTTTCATGCTAACTCCTAATTCCCTAGAGATTAATACCATGTGCCCCAGTGCAGCGCAGCATTGTACTCCTTTTAGCACGAATTTCCAGCAAAAAACACAATCTGCAAACATTTCAATCCGCCACACATAGATACATCAAAAGGACAGGAAGCAGGCAAAAAAAGGCGGAAAAGTCAGCACAGAACCAACTCTCCCGCCGCATCTTACAAAACAACAACAAGTCCGTTATTTTGACGCCTGCTCTATGGCCACAGATACCGTCACAGTGGCCCCAACCATGGGATTATTA
>JAOZSN010000065.1:0-8422 GCA_029939635.1 Deltaproteobacteria bacterium | reverse complement strand
TCACATGGGCAGGCACCGAAGAGCTGCCAGCAAACTGAGCATCACAGTGCATGCGACCCATGGTATCGGTCATACCGTAGGAAGCCGGCCCAGCTGCCATATTATCAGGATGCAGGGTACGGCCTGTACCACCACCAGAGGCCACGGAAAAATATTTCTTGCCCTGCTGAACACATTCCTTCTTATAGGTACCAGCCACCGGGTGCTGAAAACGGGTGGGGTTGGTGGAGTTACCGGTGATGGAAACATCCACACCCTCCATGTGATTAATGGCCACACCCTCGCGCACATCATCGGCACCAAAGCATCGCACCTTACCCCGGTCACCTTCGGAATAACAATTCTCATTGGTTACCTCCAAGGTGCTGGTGGCATAATCAAACCTTGTGACCACATGGGTAAAACCATTAATACGGGCAATAATATGGGCGGCATCTTTACCCAAGCCATTAAGGATAACCTTCAGTGGTTCCTTACGTACCTTATTGGCAGAACTGGCAATACCAATGGCGCCCTCGGCAGCAGCAAAGGACTCATGGCCAGCGATAAAGGCAAAACATTTGGTTTCATCACGTAGCAGCATAGAACCCAAACCACCATGACCAATCCCCACCTGGCGTATATCTGCCACCGAACCAGGGATGCAAAAGGCCTGCAACCCTTCACCAAGAGCCTCGGCCACGTCTGCAGCCACGGTCAATTTCTTTTTGATGGCAATGGCCGCCCCGAGAATATAGGCCCAATTGGCATTCTCAAAACAGATGGGCTGCACGCCCTTCACTAAAGTGTAGACATCCACCCCAAAATCAGTACATAGCTGCTGAGCATCCTCCAGGGAACCGATATCATATTTGGCCAGCACAGGAGTGATCTGATCTATTCTTCTTTCATATCCTTCAAACATATTCGTACTCCTTGCTATTCTTTTCGCGGATCAATGGTCTTGACGGCATCGGCAAAACGGCCATAAGTTCCAGTGGCATCGGCAAGGGCCTTATTGGCATCCTCACCATCTTTAATGGCCTCAAGCATAATGCCAAGCTGAACAAATTTATAACCAATGATCTCATCATTACTATCCAAGCCAAGCTCCAACACATAGCCCTCAGCCATCTCCAGATAACGTGGCCCTTTCAGAACAGAACCATACATGGAACCAAGGACAGAACGCGCCCCCTTGCCAAGATCCTCCCAACCAGCACCCACGGGCAAGCCACCTTCAGAAAAGGCAGACTGACTGCGGCCATAGACGATCTGCTGGAACAATTCCCGCATGGCCACATTGATGGCATCACAGACAAGATCGGTATTCAAGGCCTCAAGAATGGTCTTACCAGGCAGAATCTCAGAGGCCATGGCCGCCGAATGGGTCATACCTGTACAGCCCACGGTTTCGATCAGGGCCTCCTCGATAATACCATTTTTGATATTGACTGTCAGCTTACAGCCCCCTTGGTGGGGGGCACACCAACCGATCCCATGGGTGAGACCATTGATATCGGCGATTTCTTTCACCTGATCCCACTGGCCCTCCTGGGGGATAGGTGCCGGACCATTTTGAGGGCCCTTGGCAACACAACACATTTCCTCAAGTTCGGAAGTATACTTCATGAGCACTGCTCCACGTCTAATATTATGGGCACCTTGAATAATTACTATTTCGTCCGATTACTCAAGACACCCTTATACCTCCCCGGAATGGGGATGGTCATCACTGGCAGCAGACCCGAGGCCTCCTACCCTTTTTTCCACCAAAAATTTTACACTCTTAATGCATCAATTCTTTATAACCCTATTTCTCTCTAAATTGGAAACCCATTTTAGCAATAACGTTAGCAATTGCCAAACTAAATCATCCCCTGCCCCAACAGGCAAATCTACAGGCAGTCATAATGAGCCCTAGCCTTCTCGAAACTTTCTGTCTATAGTGTTTCTTTGCCAACATCCCAGCTAATATACGTAACCACGTCCCCTGAGCACAGATCACGACCTCCATGAGTTCTAACATCCAGCCTCTCTTCCATCCCCGCACCTGGCCAACCCACCTTGGCTTGCTGCTGCTTCGGGTTGTCGCACTACTACCCCTGCCGGTTATCTGGCTTCTCTCTTTACCACTAGGACGGCTCTTTTATCTGCTCGTTGGTTCACGGCGCCACATTACCCAGCAAAATATTGCGCGTTGCTTTCCACACTTATCCAAGGCCAAGGTAAATCGCCTGGCCCGCCACCACTTCAGCCAACTAAGCCAAAATGCTCTGTCTGCCGGTATAATCTATTTTGCGGGCCGAGACCGCATCCGCCGCCTTGTCCGGATCCATAATGCCCATCACCTTGACCAAGCCCTGGCAGCACAAAAAAATATTGTCCTCCTGGCCCCCCATTTTCTAGGCCTTGATATCGCAGGCGTCCGCCTTTCTCTGGACTACCCAGGGGCCAGCATGTACCAACCCATCCACAATAAGACCCTGGATGGCCTGATCCATACTGCCCGAGAAAGATTCGGCGCCACACTCATCCCCCATAATATTCCCCTGCGCCCCCTACTTCGCCTTGTCCGGGGGGGAACCCCATTCTATTACCTGCCAGACCAAAGCCCCACTGACCAGGAAGGAATTTTTGTACCTTTTTTCAATATCCAAACCCTGACCTATGCCACATTAGGCCGCATGACCGCCCTGACCAAGGCCGTGGTCATCCCCTGCGCCTGCTACCAACGCCCCTTTGGCAAAGGCTTTGATCTCATCTTCCACCCGCCCCTCCAAGACTTCCCCAAAAATGATGAAACAGATGATGCCAGCCGTATGAACCGTGTCGTTGAGCAACTTATCAATGAACGACCAGAACAGTATATGTGGATTCACCGACGCTTCAAGGTTCGCCCTCCAGGAGAAGAGCCGTTTTACCAGTAACGGTTTCCCTATTTGACAGGGACGAGTTGCCTCGGGTACAGTGAGCATATGGGACTTTTCAGCCTGCCAGCTCTTTTTGGCAAACATATCGCCATGGATCTTGGCTCGGCCAATACCCTTATTCACCTAAGAGGGGAAGGAATCGTCCTCAACGAACCATCCCTGATTGCCTGGAACATCTGGGATAAAAAAGTGGTGGCCGTTGGCTCTGAGGCCCAAGCATTATTAGGCCGTACCCCCCAACATATTGAAATCATCAGACCCCTGAAAGGGGGGATCATTGCTGACTTTACCATGGCAAAGGCCATGATTCGCCACTTCTTCAAAAAGGTCAAAAAAGGCTACGCCCTACTTAAACCAACGGTCCTCATCTCTACCCCCTCTGATATCAGCGCTATTGGCAAAAAGGCAATTCGCGAGACCATTGTCAAGGTGGGAGGAAGCCGCGTGCAACTCATTGCCGAGCCCATTGCCTCAGCCATTGGGGCAGAACTTGACATCCGCGCCAACCATGCCCGTATGCTGGTGAATATCGGCAGCGGCACCACAGAGATTGCCGTATTCTTCCACGGTTCCACCGCCTATTCAGACCTGTTGAAACAAGCTGGAGATGAAATTACCGAGACTCTTAACCGTTACCTCCTCGAAGAACACAATGCTAAGATAGGTGAAGTCACCGCAGAAAAATGCAAGGCAACCATTGGTTCAGCCTGGGATAGCCCAAAGATTGACATGACCATGCCCCTGACAGTCAAAGACTTGGATACAGGAACTCCAAAAGAGTTGCAAATTGCGGCGCAACCCCTGCGCCAAGCCTTGCAAGAGCCCCTGCATGAATTGGCACGAGGCATTAATACGGCACTTGACAACCTGCCAGAAACACTCCTGGTGGATATCCGTAATGATGGCCTGCTCCTCTGCGGCGGCGGATCTCTGCTTCATGGCCTAGAAACCATGCTAAGCCAGGAATGCCAACTGCCTTGCCTACGCTGCAACGACCCCTTACTTAACACCGTGCGTGGCTGCGGTATTGTCCTGGAAAATACCAAACAGTACCGCAGTTTCCTCCTCCCCTGAACAGATGCGCCATGATGAACTGACCCACGCCCTCATATCTCTGGGGCAGGAAGCCGTGAGCATGGGAATATGCAGTGGTGCCGCCATTGGCGTCACCTTTACATCCCCCTCTACAGCTGAACAGCAACTCTATTTTGGCCACCTGGATCAGTACACCACCCACCCCGTCAGCAAGACATCTCTCTTTGACCTGGCCTCCCTGACCAAACCCTTTGCTACCACCCTCTCATGCCTGGCCCTGATCAGCCAAGACACCATAACCCTGGCTACCACCCTGCCCCAATTACTCCCTAAGATTGAGGTGCCAGCAGACAAGAGAGACATAACCTTGGCCCAGCTCCTTAGTCACCGCAGTGGCCTACCAGCCCACCGGCCCTACTATCTTAAGCTGACAAAACTGCCTCGGGCCAAGAGGCAGCACGCACTGCTAGCCATGCTCCTGGCAGAACCACTGCAAACCGCACCTGACCAACTTGAGGTCTATAGTGATCTCGGCTTCATGTTACTGGGAGAATGTATCAGACAACTCAGCGGCAAAGATTTAGAACAGTTCAGCTGCGAGACTATTTTTAGACCCCTGGGGCTGGAGAAAAAGATTCTTTTTTGCCCCAAGGAAAATGGCAAAAAAGAATTTGTTGCCACCGAGAAGTGTGCCTGGCGGCAAACCCTGCTGTGCGGGGAGGTACATGACCAGAACTGCTGGGCAATGGGAGGGGTCTGTGGCCAGGCAGGCCTCTTTGCAACCTTACCTGCGGTGCTACACCTGGTGCGGCTGCTACTGCAGATTAAAACCAGACAGGCAAGCCATCCAGCCATCGCCACCCCCCTGCTGCAACAGGCCATGACAAGTCAGCATGGCCCCCAGAGCTGGGGTCTGGGCTTTGACACCCCTGACCTGACAAATTCTGCTGCTGGTCGCTTTATCTCAGCAGAGAGCTGTGGCCACCTGGGATTTTCCGGCACCTCGTTCTGGCTCGATTTCAGCAAGGAGGTAGGCGTCGTACTGCTCACCAACCGTATCCACCCCAACGCAGATAATAATAAAATCCGCGCCTTTCGGCCCCGGCTGCATGATGCGGTATTTTCCTCCTTCAGAGGGGATGAAAAAAATTAGGAATTAGAAATTAAGGTGTTATCTCATTAGTAAACTTCCTCAACTCCTCATTTCTAATTTCTAATTCTTCTATTCAGCGCGATTATATACCCTCAGTTAACACCTTTTTCTCGGGAAACAGGGAAAGCACCCCCTCCTTGCTGGCAGGAGTTATGCCCCGCTCGGTGATGAGACCCGTAACCAACCGGGCCGGGGTGACATCAAAACCGTAATTAGCTGCCGGGGTGCCAGCGAGAGGCACGCTGACCGTATGTATCTGCCCATCCGAACCTAAACCAGAGACCAAATTCACCTCGTCAGCATCCCGTTGTTCAATGGGTATCTGTGCGACACCATCGATCATTTGCCAGTCAAAGGTTGAGGAAGGCAAGGCAACATAAAAAGGCACACCATTATCATGGGCCGCCAGGGCCTTTAAATAGGTGCCAATCTTATTAGCCACATCACCGGTATAGGTGGTGCGATCAGTGCCAGTTATAACCAGATCCACCATGCCATGCTGCATGAGGTGCCCACCAGTATTATCTGCAATAAGGGTATAGTCAACACCCTGCTGATCCAGCTCCCAGGCCGTCAACCGCGCCCCCTGGAGCCAGGGCCGAGTCTCATCTACCCAGACATGAACATCAATACCAGCTGCCTGAGCCGCATATATTGGCGCTGTAGCAGAACCATAATCAACAAAGGCCAGCCAACCCGCATTACAGTGGGTGAGAATATTCACACCCACTCCCCCCTTGGCCTCACTGATCTGGCGAATAATCTCCAGACCATGCTCGCCAATCTGCTTACAAAACTGCGCATCTTCATCCGCAATGGTGCAGGCCAGGGTAAAGGCAACCTGACGCTTATCATCAATATGGGCGATCTCGGCTAAGGCGGCCAGTTGCCGCTCTACAGCCCAGCGCAGATTGGTGGCTGTGGGCCGGGTGGCCACAAGCTGTTTTCCATAGCAAACTATGTCCCCATCAAAATGATCATCCCGGCTCTGTAAAGCCGCCGTATACATGGCAAATCCTGCCGTGGCACCGATAAGCCCGGCCCCACGGACATACATATCCTTGATAGCACGCGCAAAGTCATCAACACTCTGGAGGTCAACAACGACAAATTCATGGGGCAGCAAACGCTGGTCAATGATCTGGGTTATGGCTGGTTGGCTGGGATGGGGCCAGATGGTACGATACGGCTGGTTATTAACAAGCATAATATGAGACGACAGTTAAAAGAATTTATTCAGGAGAAAATAGGTGATTATTCCCGCGCCCAGGGAACCGTAGATCAACAGTCAGGGGATACAGGCGTCCTCCTGAGAGTTCTTAATCTTCACAAAGGCGACAATACCTGCAATAATAGCGATAAGGATGAAAAGGACTGTCTTCATGGCAACATAATGGCAAAGGGACGTTGATGTAATGGGTAAGAGAACAAGCAATAAAATACCCCTTCTGGCCAGGAAAAGCAAGGATCCCTCGCCACTGATCACTACCCTGGAGAACTTATGTTTTCCATGCCGCTGCCTGCTCTGCCATGCGCCTTTGACACGCCAGAGGCTCCGTATCTGCGAGCAATGCCTGCCCGATCTGCCCTTACTCCACCGGCCAATCTGCCCCCATTGCGGCACCATCTTTCCAGACAGCGGCAGTGACAGCGACCATCTTTGCGGTATCTGCCGCCAACAGCCCTGGGATTTTGATAAGGGACGTGCCCTTTTGGCCTATACTGACCAGGTGGGCAAACTGATCCATGCCTTTAAATTCCAGGGTCAACGCACCGCCCTTGCCAGCTTTAACGAACTAGCCCACCGCTCGGAACTCCTCCACGACCTCAGCGAACCAGACCTCATAATCCCTGTACCCCTCCACCCCAGCCGTCTACGGCACCGGGGTTTTAACCAGGCAGCAGTTTTGGCTGCCTCTCTCTTTCCTCATCAGCGCCACAAGATCTGTCATGACTTGCAGCGCAGCAGAGCAACTACACCCCAGACCGGCCTTAGCGGAAAAGAACGGCGGCAGAATGTGGTGGGCAGCTTTAGTATCCTTCATAAAGAAATCATCTCCAACCACAAAATCCTCCTTGTCGACGATGTATTCACCACAGGCTCAACCATTAATGAATGCGCTAAAATTCTAAAAAAGGCAGGGGCCAGCCAGGTAGAGGTGGTAACATTAGCCATGGCTATACAAAGAAACTGAGCTGAGCTGAACGCAAAAAAGGGTAGATCCGTTATACACAAATCTACCCTTTTTATTGCTACCATGGCGACTGATACCCTCGGATCAGCCTCCCAAAAACCACACTATTAAAGCAAACAAACGTTACCAGCTTACAGTGGCTTTGCGCTTGCCGACAATACCGATATCCTCAACGGTATAATACTGAACCATGGAAGGTCCAGAGGTATTGACCACATGGGTCTCGACCAGCCAGATATCGTCAAATTGCATACCGCTTGGAGTTTCAACAACCATATCATCTACATGGTTGAAAACCCAGGTAGATGTGGATTTAAACTCCTTAACCACTGTGCCATCAGCCTTTTCAATTATATTAATAATATAATTAGTCACAGCCTTGCCATCCTTACGCATGCGCTTCATCTGGCAATTTTCAATATGCATATATAACTCTGGCTTCACACCAGGTACAGCGGGCAGAATTTTGGCAATACACCCAAAACGACTACGGGTCAAAAAGGTGAAGACTCGGGTTCCATTAGGGGCGGTCTGCACAAAAACACGGGCGCCACGAGGCAACAGACCAACAAAGAACTGAATATCCTCACTATCAAGATCCACCTCTTCAAGAGAACGGACAAAAATATCATAGATATCCACCATATCAGTGCGGCATTGATTCCACCGCCCACCGGAATTCCACCGTCCACCAGCCTCAGAAACAACCGGGGCGACCACGAAACAGGGGGAAAAGACTCAAGAGTAACAATACTTTTTTCATTCTTCTTCCTCACATAAGCAAACTTTTTAAACCGCTGCGAAGACCAGTTAGTCGACAAAAAGAGCGGCTCTCTGCCAAAAATACTTTTTAAACCAAACTCGTCCAACGGCTAGCAGCGCTGGAAAAACACTGATTCCCAGGCATGTAAGGTGCGGCCCATGATAGAACCTGCAACCACACTTATTCAACCTGCAGCCAGAAGGGTACACTTTCTGGTGACCACAGGAGAAAACTCCTTACTACAACAACTGACGATAAGAAAAGAGGGGAGGATCGTACAAAAACTTCCAAGGCTCCACGTGACATTGAACCCTAGTACAGTGTAAAAACTAAAGTTTCGGGTAAAGCCTTTTCAGTTTGATTC
>JAOZSN010000200.1 GCA_029939635.1 Deltaproteobacteria bacterium | reverse complement strand
AACTTAAAGCACTGGAAGAAGGCATTCCATATCAAACATTAATCACAAGTGTTCTGCACAAATACGTATCAGGTAGACTGGGAGAAAAACAGCCATAAACACCGTGATTTCACGCGATTATGTGCATGATAAAATTCTAACAAATCGTTCAACGCCGACCAGCGAGCACGCGCGTTTTCTTGAGTTGGCTCCAACATTGTGCCACGCTCAAAATTAGTAGCCAAACTGGTTGGCTGGCGGGTTAACTCGGGCGTTCGGTTTTCGACAATCTAGTTTTACATTTTTTTATGTCATAAATTTAACAACTACCTTATACTTGATAAAATTTAATAGATTGTTTTGTAATTAATATAATTAACTAAGTGATAAATATGTCAGACAAAAAAAGGTAATTTTACCATAAAGTATGTCATCCCTGAGGAAATGCACGATAGATATACAAATGGTGTATGGGGTGGTTTTACAAAAGAAGGAATGGTTAACATGCATTTTTACCATGAAAGATTACCACTCCCTAAAAAAACATATCATACCACCTTGGAAGATGGGACTATTGATCCAACAGGTGAGGCAATTTTCGTGAAATCTGGGGACATAATACCTAATTATATTTGATTTTGTTTATGATTTTGTTATTATAAGTACATGGCACGAATGAAAAGAGTAGTTGTTCCCCGCTATCCACATCATGTTGTACAGCGTGGAGTTCGCTCCATGGATATTTTTTATCATGACGATGATCGTCGTGAGTATTTGCATCTTCTCGATCAGCAATCAAAACGATTTGGGATGGCATGTATTTCGTATTGCCTGATGACAAATCATGTTCACTTAATTGTTCTGCCATCAGAGATTAACAGCTTAGCTCGTGCCATCGGTGAGGCCCACCGTCTCTATACTCGGATGATAAATTTTCGTAAAAAAGTGAGAGGATATCTTTTTCAAGGCCGTTTTTCCTCCTGCCCAGTACAAACAGGCGAATACCTGTACGCCGCAGTCCGATATGTTGAACGTAATCCGGTCAGGGCTAAGATGGTTAAGCATCCCTGGGACTATCATTGGTCTAGTGCCGCATTCCATGTTGGAGTGAATCAAAATGACCCTCTCGTTGTTAAATCCCCTCTGTTGGCTGATATAAATGACTGGAAAGGTTTTTTGAGTACAGATTCTGACTTGTATAGTGAGGTTAAACAAAAAAGCCGCACAGGTCGTCCATGTGGCAGGGATAATTTTTATACCACTGTTGAAAAAATTACCGGTAAGGATTTGCGACCTAAATTACCTGGCCGTCCAAGGAATAAATAGGTATTGTGTCCCCGGGATTCTGGATTCTTTAAATACCGCCCATTTTCCATCATAAAGAGGGGAGCACTACCTCAGAAGGAAAACCTTGGGGTGGTCAGGGGTAGTCTCGGCTAGAGGCAGCTGCTGATTGCGTGCTTTTCGCATCTTTTTTCGACTCCTGCAAATTGTTAATTGAGTAATTTTGGTAGGTTACACAATTATTATTACAGAAAATCGCAAAAAATGACACCCTAAAAAGGCGATTTAATCACATTAAATCACGCAGTTACTCTTGCCAGGACAGACACTAAATAGCCTCCTCCTTGGGTGGCGGATATTTAGTGCTGTAAATCTAGGCGCCTATACTGAATAGCCTCTGCCACATGAGCCATTTCAATGGACTCATTATTGTCCAAATCGGCAATGGTTCTGGCTATTTTGAGAATTCGGCTATAGGCGCGGGCTGAAAGGCCGAGTTTATTCATACTTTTTTCTAGTAAGGCTGCGGCTGTTGCTGATGGAACGCAGAATTTTTGTAACTGGCGGCTGTCCATCTGGCTATTGGCGTGGATATGTTTATAACGTTTAAAGCGTTTGGTCTGTATCTGTCTTGCGGCTAGGACGCGTCCACGCATCGAGGCAGAATCATCACCACCTTCCGTGTCTTGTAATTCTGTAAAGGCTACTGCTGGTACCTCGATATGCATATCGATCCGATCTAGGAGCGGGCCGGATAGTTTTGAGCGGTAGCGGTTTATCTGCATAGGTGAACAGCTGCATTCGTGGAGGTGGTCGCCATGGTGGCCACAAGGGCAGGGGTTCATAGCTGCCACCAGCATGAATCTGGCGGGGAAACAGAGGGTGTTGGCTGCCCGGGCGATGGTTACCTCGCCATCCTCCATTGGTTGTCGCATTACTTCAAGTACATGTTTTTTGAACTCTGGTAGTTCATCCAGAAATAACACGCCATGATGGGATAAAGATACCTCGCCAGGGCGAGGGTGGTTGCCGCCGCCAATGAGGCCAGCATCTGAAATTGTGTGATGGGGGGAGCGAAATGGCCGTTCTGTGACCAGTCCTTGCTCTGCGCTGAGAAGGCCACTGATGGAATAAATTTGGGTTGTTTGTAATGCCTCCTCTTTTGTTAATGGGGGTAAAACAGATGGGATGCGTCTGGCTATCATGGTTTTCCCCGAGCCAGGTGGACCACTGAGCAGCAGATTATGGTTGCCTGTGGCAGCAATTACCACTGCCCGTTTTACATGTTCTTGGCCCTTCACCTCGTTAAAATCAAGACTGTTTAGTGCGTTGACGAGGTTGTCTTCAGGGTTGCTGTAGGGGGATATATGTAATGATCCTGACAAGAATTCTACAGCTTGATCTAAAGAGGCCAAAGGGTACACCTCGATGCCATCAACCAGCGCTGCTTCCTTAGCATTATCTATCGGTACGATGATTTTTTTACTACCGCTTTTGCGGGCCCCCATGACCATGGAGAGCACACCCTGCACTGGTCGTAGGCAGCCGTCTAAAGAAAGCTCGCCAAGCATAGCTGTTTCTGTTAGGAAATCACTGCTGAGCAGTTCACTGGCGACCAGAATACCCATGGCTATGGGTAGGTCATAACTGGTGCCGCCTTTTTTGATGTTGGCTGGAGCAAGATTGACCGTAATGCGACGGTTTGGAAAGGTGTAACCGCTATTTTTGATAGCGGCCTTAACTCTGTCCTTGCTCTCCTTGACAGCTCCCTCAGCTAGGCCAACAGTGGCAAAGGTTGGGAGGCCTAGAGATATATCAACTTCGACCTCTACTGGGAGACCTTCAACGCCAGCCAGTGCTATAGTGTTAATTTTTGCTAACATGAATGCCGAGAGTTAAGCTACCTGATAAAGTAGAAAATTTAGCGCAAAAATGCCTAGGCGAGTAGTAAAAAAATTGACATTATGGCTGGAAAACATGACAGTATTCTACTGATAATATGCAATTAAAGTCAACACAATTGCGAGGCACAATGGCAGCGCTTGAAGAGGATGGATGAAAAATGTAAGCTGTTTTACCCCGTATTAGTTTAAAGTAGGGGGAGATGATTCATATTGTTGCAGGGAAGCGACGGGGTGACTGGTTAGTTGTGTCCGTGAGCTATTCTGATGTGACATTGCGTTGTCCTATCAGTTTTAAGGGGTATATTTGGAAGAATTTTTGTTATTTGGTTGAGAAAAAAGAGCAGCAATGGCCTAAAAGCTAGGCAGATATTTTAAGGGGGAACATTGTATGTCAGAAGCAAAAATTGATCAGATTTTTCGACTGGTTGAATGGCTAGCCATGCCTTTTGTTTATGGCGTTTTGATTATTCTTTTTTTGTTTCTTTTGGTTAAGCCGTTTTTTTCATACCTTTTTGATCCTAAACGGGTGGCCTTGCAATACTCTTTGGGAAAACAGCAACAGAGCAATGACTCACTACAAAAACTCAATGCGATAGTAGATGCTGAGGAACTCATTGTTGATCCAGATGATGATATTCCCGATATTTTGAGTGATGAAGAAAGGATCGCAAAACTCTCATCTTCCGATCCAGAACGGGCTGGGCAGTTAGTGAAACAGTGGCTTCATACCGATCCTGATGAGAAGCAAGAGGATCGGTAGCCCTTGACGGCTACCTTCTGTTTCCGCTATAGTAACCCCCTTTTTTATCGCTATTTTTCTGTAATAATTTCCGAGTGTTTCCGTTATGGCCGCTACCAATCCTATGAAAAAAGAGATGATCGGTAATGAGGGAATGGTACTGTTAGATACCATTCGCCGTCTTAACCGTCGTCATGCTGTTGATCGGCTTAAAAAGCTGGTAGATAAGACACATCCTGCTGATATTGCTTGGGTTTTTAGGCATCTTTCTCCCTCTGAGCGTGAGCATGTTTTTGGTGTTGTTTCCCATACCACCCAGATTGGTA
>JAOZSN010000064.1 GCA_029939635.1 Deltaproteobacteria bacterium | reverse complement strand
GCCGCTGGCCATGTCCCAGATACGTATCATTCTATCTTCCCCGGTCGTGGCCGCCTTGTTCCCCTCTTGATTAAGGGCTATGGCGGTGATGGGCAGGACGTGGGCATCGATGGCACGGGTCATTTTTTTGGTGCTGAAGTCCCAGAGTTGTAAACTGCCATCAGCGCAACCAGCAATAAAATTCAACGAGTTAGGCAACAGGGTCATAGCGCTAGCGGTGGCACCGGTGGCAAATTCCTGTTTATCACCCTTAACCAGGTCATAGAAAATAATTTTCCCTGCCGTTGCAGCAGCCAGCCAGCGATTATCGACGCTGAATAGCAGGGTGGTTATGGCGGAACCTAAGGGGATTGTCTTACTTTTTTTCTCCAGGAGAGAACGGAGCAGGATGCGACCATCAGCTAGACCAATAGCCATAAAGCTGCCGGAAGGACAGATGGTTATGGCGCTGACTTGCGCAGAACGAAGGACAAATGATTGCTGCTGACTCTTCTCTGTCAGAGATTTCCCCGCCAATTTACAGGGTTTGGCTAGGGTGACGAGGCGAAAATAACCGGCCTGGGTTGCACAGGCCAGTCTGGCTGTGGTGGGGTTGTAATGCACAAAAGCGGCAGGATCGGGGAGATGGCAGATTTCACGGCGCTGTAGAGCTCTAATGGCTTTTTTGTGGCTGTGGTTGACCAGATGGTCATATATCTTCTCCATGCCCAGATCGTGTTGGTAGCCGTTCTCCTGCCAGTAGCTGTGTAGTGTTGTATAGCAGCGTTTGTATTTTTTCTGTTTGGCCAGGGTGCGAATGTTGTTGCGGATGGAGCGCCGGAGTTGGTTTTTTCTGAAGAGCTCCATGGGGGCGCGGGGTGGAGAGAGGAGCAGGTCAGGCCGGCGATGCCTTATCTTTTTTTGTTTGCTGCTATCTGTGTTGAGGTTGTCTTTCACCTCGTCACGTAGTTCATTGAAAATATGGCTGTCGGGAAACCGTTTTTGAGTGGCCTGCAGGCGTCGTTGCATCTGGCTAGGGGGAATTTTTGTGGCTCGCCACGACAGCAGGTGCATATTGATAAGTGCCTCCTGCAGGTTGTCATCAAGCTCTAGGGCCCGTTGCAGGAATTTTTTTGCCTGCTTGTATTTTCCAAGCTCGGCAAGGGAAACGGCGCGGTTATTAAGGTGTTCAGCCTCTAGATTTACTGGGCCAAGTTGGGCAAAGGGGCAGGACACCGTGAAATTGTCAAGATAGACATCATGCAGCTCCTGGCGTAATTCAGCAAAATTTTGGTGCCGTTTGTCCGGGTCGTGCTGGACGCATTTGCGTAGAATATCCGACAAATCCCGGGTTAGCGGTGTCTTGCTTTGTACAGAACTAGGTTGGGGGCATTCCGTTTCAGAGTTGTGTTTATAGGGACGCTGGCCGCAGAACATCATCCAAAGGCAGATACCAAAGGAATAGATGTCCGTACGTTTGTCAACCTGGTGGGTGTTGCGTAACTGCTCTGGTGAGGCATAGTTGGGTGTGCCACGAAAACCAATGGTTTCTTCATCGTTGGACAGATCCAGGCTAACGGTGGCATCTGGCAGAAAGGTGGTGTTATCGGCATAGCGTATGATGCCAAAGTCGGTGATCTTAACCAGTCCGTCCTTGGTAAGCAGGATGTTGTGGGGTTTTATGTCACGGTGGATGATCTTTTTGGAGTGGGTATATTCCATACCATTGCAGAATTGAATGGCAATGGTCAAGGCAACCCGTAGGTCCTGGCACCTCTTTTTGGTGATCCATTCGCTGAGGGTACCGCCATTGACATACTCGATAAAGATGAGAGCGCTGTGCTCCTGGCGTCTGACAAAATAGCAACTGGCAATGTTAGGGTGGACACCTAGATTTATCCAGCCTTTTGCCTCATTGATAATGCGTTGCACTCCCTCCTTGTTGGCATTTACTTCAGGGCGGGGAACCTTGATGGCCATTTTTACGCCCCAGCCCAGGTGCTGGGCAATGAAAACATGGCCCATGGCACCACTGAATTTTTCTTCCAACAGGTAGCGGTTATCAATGCAATCCCCTATCTGCCAGTTGTCTGGATAACTAAAGGAAGGCGTTACTGTCGCCGGCACAAATTGGGTGGCATCTCCGTCTGGGGGTGTCATAAGGGGCTGGGATTTTATTCAGCGTTGAAACGGATACTATGTTTGCCGATGGCGATGACGTCTCCATCTATCAATTTATGGGCAGTGTGGATAACGTTATTGTTAACCTTGGTTTTTGTCCAACTTTTTTGTGGAATGAGGTGGTAGCCGTTATCGCGGAGGCTGATATAACACTGGCTGGCACCAATAAAAAAACCAGGGGTGGTGATGTCGCTGTTGCTGTCCTTGCCGATTTTTACACTGGTACGACCGGCCAGCTTCAGGGTGGTTGGAAAGGCGCTGCCTCTGGTAACCTGCAGCTGTAGTTCTGTCGCCTCGCTCTTCTTTTTCGGGGTAGCAGGTGGTTTGGCTGGGGCAAAGATGGTGGCATCTTCCAAGTCCATGGGGGCAGCGGATGAGGAGAGGCTTACACGGCTGTTCTCTGGTGTTCCTGCTACCAGAGAAAATTTCCCCAAGGCAATGGTGTCTGTCTCTGATACCTGAATAAAATCAATGGGCTTACCGTTAACTTTAGTACCGTTGAGACTGCATAAGTCCTGTAAGAAAGGTTTGCCGTTCTGGATTTCCAAGGCAGAATGGTGCCGGGAGATCGCGGGGTTATCAATCCGGACGTTGGCATCATCGCCCCGCCCAATAACCAAGCGTTCGCCATCCTTAATGGTAAAGGTTTTGATAACCTTGTCCTGTAGCATGATTGTCCATTGATTCATTGTCTATCCTTAAGGTCTAGAAGTTAAAAGATGATCAGGTGATGCCGTGTTGTTGTGTGCTTTTGGATTCTTCATTGCATTCTTTATTTATTGAAAATTATCAAGAAGTTCTTTTAGTTTGCTGAAGGTGGTACCGTAGCCACACACCTCGTTAGTCTTGCCCTGGAGTTGGAATTGGTGGGGAGTGAAAAGGTCTTTTCCTTGGGGCAGGTGGTCATAGGCTGATTGGCCTAAAATCAGTTCCCTGACTCCCTGTTGGGTTTTGCTCTCCAGGCGGAAGGCGACGTTAACGGCATCACCGATGATGGTGAAGTCGCGGCCACCATCAACACCAATATTACCCATCATGGTTTCTCCAAAATTCATGGCTCCACCAATATCAAGATCCCACGGCAGGGAAAGCCTGCGGCCGAGCTCCAAGCTTTCCTGGTAGATATTCATGGTTGCTTGCAATGGTTTGATGAGTTGGGCTGTGCCTTCATCACTGGTTGGCCAGTAGGCAAGGACAGCATCTCCGATGAATTTGTCGATTTGGCCGCCAAAGCGGCTAATGACGGTGCTGGTAAGCCTGGTCCAGCGCTGCAGCATGTCGGAAAGTTGGGCATTGCCAATGGTTTCCGAGAGCTCGGTGAAGCGGTGGATATCGCAGATAACAATGGTGGTTTGCTGCCTGGCCACCACTGCGATGGTAAGATCCTTGTCCATTGTTTCTTCACCTACGGCGAGTGGAGGAGTGGAGTCGGTGAAGGTCAGGCAGGTTTTGCCCAGCATAATTTGGTCGCCCGAATGCAGTGTCTGCTGGGTAACAATGCGCTTGCCATTAATGAAGGTGCCATTGGCACTACCCACATCAATAATGTGGAAGTGTTTGTTCTTTTCTTGCTGGATAATGGCATGACGGCGCGAAATCCACGATTGGTCAAGGATAAGATCATTATCTTGACTGCGACCTATTTTAAAGGTAGGTCGCTCGCTAATGTCCCACGTCTGAGACTGGGAGGGCTGTTCAAGGCTGATAGTTGCTGGCATAAAAGTGATCTACCCAGAGCAATTTCCAGGGGGAGTTAAGGAATCCATAAAAAAAAGATAAGCGCCTATAAACTATACAAAAAAAAGAGCTTATTCTCTAATGTTTATTTTTTAGAAGTTTTGCTTGAATGGTGAATCCTCTGTTTAGGAGGAGTCTGCTCTGTCAATTTTCGGAAAACGAAAACTCTACTGGAACTCCTTTCTTTTTAAACGTATAATGAAATATCCTTTTTTTTGTCAACTCTTTCCCTTGAACTATTCATGACCACATCTTCTCCTGAACCATCGGCAAAATTGGCCAACATTTTTGCTAAAATAAACATGAGTGAACTCCCTGCCATGAGTAGTAACGTGCAGGAGCTTATTGCCATCTCCAATAGTACTCGCAGTGCTGCCTATGATCTTTCCAAGGTTATTCTTAAGGATTACTCCCTGACCAATAAGGTCTTACAGGTGGTCAATTCTGCCTATTATTCTTTGGGGCGCCATATTAGTTCTATCTCCAAGGCTGTCACTATTCTTGGTTTTGATGCCGTACGTGACTTGGCCATGGCTATTGCCCTCTTTGAGGATTTTATTAAGTCTGGTGTGGAGAAAGAGGAGATCTCTAAACTGCTGACCCGTTCTTTTTTAAGTGGTTTGCAGGCCCGTGAGCTGGTGGTGAGTAAAAATTTCAGTATTCAGCCAGAAGAGGCCTTTATCTGTTCTTTGCTCCATCATCTCGGCAAGATTATTACCTGTATCTATCTGCCTGATATTTACAGTGAAATTGAAGAACGGGTTGGGCGTGGGGCTGACGAGGAGGAGGTCACCAAGGAGCTGCTGGATGGTCTTACCTATGCTGAACTAGGGGTAGAGGTGGCCACATTTTGGAACATGTCTGATAAGGTTGTGAGCTCCATGGGTATGGATCCAGCTAAGCCTAAAAACAAGTCTGATTCGGATAAATACTTGCAAAACTTGGTTGTTTTTACCAATGAGTTTACTGAGCAGGTGTGTAGTGGCACCAACGTGGAGCTGTTGTTTAAAAAATACGGCAAGATGATGGAGTCAGATCTTGAGGAGATGGTGGAGCTTTTTAGTAAGAGTGTGGAGGCCTCTGAAGAAATATCAGATTCTATCCGCTATGGGCTCTCCAAGCTGAATGTGCACAGGCGCCTGGAGGCAGTGGAGCAAAAGAATTTTACTAAGATTGAGGGGGAGCGGCATCCCGCGACGAAGCATGGTGAGAAGCCCCAGGAAGATATTGAGGAGCTGGCCCCTTTGCCTTCGACGACAAAATCGGTCAATGATTTTGTGCGAGAGCTCACCGAAACTCTGATGGCAGATGAACTTAAACTTGATGAGTTTTACGTTAATTTGTTGGAGGCCCTGTATCGGTGTATTGGTTTTGATCGGGTAATTATGGGTATTCTCGCCATCCAGGCCTCCAAGATATCTGTGATGGGGCGCTACGGTTTGGGGGATATTGATGCGGGCGGAGTGAGTACTTTTGATCACCCTATGACGAATCGTGAACAGGCCATTCCCCGTTGCCTCACGGCCTGTAAGGATATGGCCATTCCTCCTAACAGTCGCGGAGCCTTCCCCGGGAATTTTCAGTATTTGGTGAAAAATCGTCTGGTCTATCTCTTCCCTGTTTGTGTGGAGAAAAAACCCATTGCTTTACTCTATTTAGATCGTCGGATGGGGCGCCCAAAGTTAGATAATGAGGAGCTTAAATCTGTCCGCCTCTTTCGTGACTTTGCTGTCATGGCCATCCGGAAACTTCGCGAAAAAAATAGCAAGTAAATTTGCGGGATTTTATTTCCCTCCTCCAGTATGGGGAAGTTCCTGCCAATTGGTTGTATAGGCTGGTGATTTGTACTCCTGACTCATGCTCCATGATTTGTTAAGACCACTGGCTGCAACTTGCAGTGTATGGCGGCCCCATTGCTGGTTTATCTTGTCCATTGCCACCATGAGTTCCCGGCGCTCTTTTTTTTCGCCTCTAAAGAGATGTAACTGTCTGTGTCCCTCTTTGCTTAAGTTCAAAAGCATAATCCCTGCCTTGCTATACCGATATCCTTTTTTAAAAATAGCCTGTAGGCCCTGCAAGGCGTAGTGTGTGAGCCTAGGGGTGTCACCGCTTGGCGAGGCAAGGGTGATGGTTTGGCTGTTGGCGTAGAACCCCTTTTCTTTCTGGAAACGGTTGGTGGTAAGAAAGACATGGATAGCTCCACATCTGAGCTTTTGGTGACGAAGCTTTACTGCGGCAATGGCTGTATAGGTGGCAATGGCCTCTTTAAGATGTTGGTGGGTTGTAATGGGGCGCCGGAAGGAACGGGAGCTGACTATTGATTTGCGGGGAGGCGGTGCCTTTTCCATGTCAAGACATGGCATGCCGCCAAGTTCAATGACTGTCCGTAGGCCAGTGATGGTGAGGGTTTTTCTTATCCAATCCTGGTCAGCTTCTTTAAGTTGGAGGGCTGTATGGATACCATGCTGTTGTAGTTTTTTGGTGGATCGTCGCCCAATGCCCCAGATGGCAGAAGCTGGTGTCTGTGCCAAGGTATTATCAATCTTTTGCTGGTCATGGAGTCGACAGACGCCCTGCTGTGCAGGTTGCTTTTTGGCAATGGTGCTGGCGATCTTTGCCAGGGTCTTGGTGGGTGCCAGGCCAATGGAGACAGGGATTCCTACCCATTGTTTAATTTTTTTGCATAGATCCCTGGCATAGGCGGTGACATCCCAGTTTGGGCTGGCTGGCAGGGCCAGGAAGGCCTCGTCAATGGAGTATATTTCAACCTCGTTTTCCTGGTGCAGGAGAAGGCTCATTACCCGCGAGGAGAGATCACCATATAAGGCATAATTTGAGGAAAAGACGCTGACCTTGTGGCGGCGCAGGAGGGCAAGATTCTTAAAATAAGGGCTGCCCATGGCAAAACCCAAGGCTTTTGCCTCATTAGAACGGGCAATGATGCAACCATCATTATTGGAAAGCACCACCACTGGCCTGTTCTGTAATTCTGGCCGGAAAAGACGTTCACAGGAGACATAAAAATTATTGCAGTCAACGAGGGCAAAGGTTTTCATTGTCAGGGGTAATTAAAATTGGTGGATGACAGAGGTGACCACACCCCATATTTCGCATTCAGAGCCTTCTTGCATGGTCAAGGCAGGGTAATCAGGGTTTTCAGCCTCAAGGCGGCAACTTTTGGCTGATTTATGGAGTCTTTTGACGGTGAGCTCACCATCCAGGATGGCAATGACTATTTTGCCGTGGGTTGCGGTGAGTGAACGATCAACAACAAGAATATCGTCATGGTGAATACCGGCACCGATCATGGAGTCCCCTGCCACTCTGATGAAAAAGGTTGCAGCTGGATGGTGGATGAGCAATTCGTTGAGATCCAGACGTTGGTCGATATAGTCATCTGCTGGAGAGGGGAAGCCTGCCGCCACCCCGCTGAGCAGCAAAGGGCGAATACATTTTTTCTTTTGTTCAAGGCCATATACGGCAGCGATGGAGGGAGATGTTTTCATACTGGTTTTGTATTGTTATCTGCCATTAAATACAAGGAGAAATAGACATTCTTCTTGCCATGAGAGGTGGATACGATGTTAAATGGTAGGAGTCAGAGTATGAGGAGATGGAGTGGTTGCTCTCTCCTTACTCCTGACTTCTCTGTTTCTCAATTAATGGTTCCTTGGTTCTTACTACTGCCTCCTTACTTTTTTTGTTTATGCGCTTTTTTTCTACCAATAACAAGCGGTCTCTGCTGGTCATATCTTTGGTTGTGGGCCTACTCACGGTTACGAGCCTGCTTTTGGCTTGGCGGGGCGTAAATATGGTGCGTCATACCAGTGAGCGCGAGTTAGATCTTGTGGCCTCTGTTCTGCTTGCTGATGTGCGTAATGTTCTGCTCTCCTCCTCCGCAGATGCCTCGTTGACCTGGCAGCATGATGTGAAGAGCTATGACGGTATACGTGGGGTGGGGCTCTATCTTGCTGATGGTAAACGTATTTTTACCTATCGCAATCCAGGTGTTGGCAGGGTGGAGGTTCCTGAGCAGATTTCCAGTGCCATGTCGGTTACCTGTATGGTGGGTTGTGGTAAGGCCTACGCCGTTGCCCATGGTCAGGATGTGCTCGGTCACCTGTGGTTGGAGATTGATAGCTGTGGTCATCCTGTTAGGTTTTTACCCGTGGTTCTGGTTATTCTGCTGGTGGCATCCCTGATTTTGCTCATTACTGCTGTACTCCTTTCTCGTTTGGAAACGCAGGTTGAACAGCCTATATCGCGTTTGGCTGGCACGGTGCAGGATATTTGTGAGCGGAAAGATTTTTCCTTGCGGGTGGCCAGTGAACGCAGTGGTGGCAGCATGGATGGCTTGACCGCTTCTGTAAACTTGCTCCTTGATGAGATTGTCTCCAGGGAGAAGGATATGGTCTCTTTGCTGGATCGCCTGGAGTCACGAGTCGAGACCCGTACCGCCGCTCTACAGGAAATAAATACTCGCCTGCGTCATGAAAAAACTCGAGCGGATAATGCTGCCACGGTTAAAAGTGATTTCTTGGCTAATATGAGCCATGAAATTCGTACTCCCATGAATGGTATCATTGCTGCCTGTGATTTGGCCACTGAGGAAGAGGTCTCCCCTAAGGTTGGTAATTACCTGAAGATCATACAGGAATCTTCCCACGCTTTACTTCTGGTTGTTCGTGATATTTTGGATTTTTCCCGGCTGGAGGCCGGGAATCTTCCCTTGGATGTAAAGACCTTCAGGCTGTCTGATTTGGCAAACGGCGTTGAGGATACCTTCCGGCATAAGGCAATGCAGGAGCATCTTGATTTTGTGGTAAGCTGCGAAGGTGATGTGCCTGATTTGCTGGTTGGTGATATTGGTCGCCTGCGTCAGATCGTCGATAATCTGGTGGATAATGGTCTGAAATTTACCAAGAGTGGTTCCGTGACAACAAAGTTTTCCTGTCGGGACAAGGGAGATGATGAGGTTGAACTTATTATTAAGGTAACAGACACCGGCATAGGTTTACCTAAGTCAAGTATCTATCGTATTTTTGATGCCTTTCATCAGGAGGATTCTTCCATGACCCGTGAGTTCGGCGGCACAGGTCTGGGGCTTGCCATTTCTAAGCGTCTAGCCAAGATGATGGGCGGGACCATTACGGTGGAAGGGGAGGCGGGGAAGGGTTGTGTTTTTACGGTGCAGGTTCGCTTGGGGTGGCAGGCTGAGCAGGTTGCTGAAGGTGTAAAAGCGCCACTTCCCTCACGCGCTCTGGCTGATACGGCCTTGGATCTGTCTGGGCTGCATATTCTGGTGGTTGAGGATAATGAAATAAATCGTGGGATTGCTGAGGCCATGCTCACCGGCATGGGCGTCACTGTTGATACAGCTGTTAACGGTAAGCTAGGTGTGGATAAGGTTGCTTTGCATAGCTATGATGCGGTGCTAATGGATATGCAGATGCCGGTGATGGACGGCTATAATGCCATTGCCAAGATACGTGCTATGGAGAAAGGTGGCAGTTTGCCCATCATTGCTTTGACCGCCCATGCCCTAGAGCATGATCGTGAGCGCTGCCTGCAGGCCGGTGCTGATGATTACGTCAGTAAACCAGTAAATAAGAAGCATGTTGAGCAGGTTCTGGCTCGCTTTTTTGGGGAGGAAAAAGGGACAATTTCTTCCCCTGTCCCGCAGGTTCCAACAGGTGAAGCTGGCGTTGCCCAGCATTATTCCTCTACTATTGACCCACAGGGGGCTATGGTTCGCCTTGGGGTAGAGGAGGATGTGTACAGACGGGTCGTTGAGACTTTTTGTCTTGATTATCATACGTTTGATGGCCGGTTGGCCAAGGCGTTGGATGATCGAGATGTGAAGGCTGTTCAGACCCTGGTCCATTCTTTGAAAGGCAGCAGTGGTACAGTGGGGGCAGATGCCCTTGCTGAACGTGCCCGTAAAATGGAAGAGGGCTGTAAGTCTGGAACATTACCTGCCCCAGAGCAGATTGGCCTGCTGCTTGCTGATTTGGCCGAGGTGATACAGGGTTTAGGTTTTTACCAGGGTGAAGGAGGGATGCCCAAGGAGGAGCAGGGAGATATTGTTGTTGTCGATCAACAGAAAGTGGTAGGGATATTACATGAATTAGCTGATTCCCTTGATCAATCAATGTATGATAATATTAACGCTGCCTTTCGTGAATTAGAGGTGAATCTTGTCTCTCCGGATGTGGCTACCCTTGATCAGATGATTCGTATGTATCAGTATGAAGAGGCGCATAGTTTGGTGGAAAAGATTATCGAAGGTTTGTCGCTGGAGGCATGATACGTTTTTGTATAGATCACGTGGAAAATATGAATCAAAGATATGACTCTTGAAAAGATAAAAAAACCGCTGGTGTTGATTGTTGATGATACCATGCTCAATATTGATCTTCTTGCCGATGTTTTGCGGGAGGATTATCGCCTTGGTATTGCTACCAACGGCGTCAAAGCGTTAGAATTTGTTCGCAAAAACAAGCCAGACTTGATTTTGCTGGATATTATGATGCCAGAGATGGATGGCTTTGAGGTGTGTCGTCAACTCAAAGAGGATGAATCTACCTGTTTCATTCCCATTATTTTTATCACTGCTCTGTCAGATACCGAAAATGTTGCCAAAGGCTTCCAGCTTGGCGGCTGTGATTATATCTCCAAGCCGTTCCATGCCTTAGAAGTAAAGGTTCGGGTGCAGTCTAAGCTTAGTCAAATGAACCAGCTGAGCTTTTTTGAAAATATTTTCCAGCATAGTCTGGAGGGGATTTTGGTCGCTGACCCGAAGATGTATATTCGTCAGGCCAACCCCATGGCCTGTGATATTAGCGGCTATTCTTCTGACGATTTGATCGGCAGCCATTTTGACATCCTCCAGGTTCGTGATGAAGAAGATTCCTACGATATTGCTCATCTTCTTGATAAGCAGGATTATTGGTCGGGCGAGGTGTGGAATCGCCGTAAAAATGGCGAAAAATTTCCCGAGAAGTTGGCTCTCACCGCTGTGCGTAACCTCTGGGGTGAGATCATTAATTATGTGGCAGTGTTCCATGACATGTCGGAGATTAAGCGCCATCAAGATGAGTTGAAATATCAGGCTAACCATGATGGCTTGACCGGGTTGCCCAATCGTATAGCCTTTCAGCTTCGTCTTGCCGATGCCCTGGAAGATGCTGACCGTCACCAGGAAAAGTTGGCAGTGCTCATTCTTGATCTTGACCATTTTAAGCAGATTAACGATAGCCTGGGACATACGGTTGGTGATGTCTTGCTCAATGAGGTGTCCCGCCGTCTTGGTGGGTGCCTTGGTAATGCTGTGGTTGCTCGTCTGGGTTCTGATGAGTTTGGCGTGTTGCTGGAAGATTTGCCCAATGCGGAGTGGGCGGTAAAGGTGGCAGAGCAGATTAATATGAGCTTGTCTCTACCTATTTTCCATGATGGTCATGAACTTTTTATCACTACCAGTATTGGTATCACCTTTTTTCCCGAGGATGGCTCCAGTCAGGAGACACTCATGAAAAATGGAGATATTGCCATGGCCCAGGCCAAGGTGAAGGGTGGTAATACCTATCAGGTTTTTCTGCCTGAGATGGATAAGAAAATTTCAGCATTACTGGCTTTGGAGGGAAAGCTGCGACGGGCTTTGGACAAAGAGGAATTTGCTGTCTTCTATCAGCCCAAGGTAAGTCTTGCCACCGGCAAGATTATCGGTATGGAGGCCTTGGTGCGTTGGTTTCCTCCTGAGGGTGGTATGGTGTCACCTTTGGAGTTTATCCCTTTGGCTGAAAGTACGGGTCTTATTGTTTTACTTGGTGAGTGGGTATTAAAGACTGCTGCCAGCCAGGTGAAGGAGTGGTGGGATGAGGGATTTGAAGTCTCGGTGGCGGTGAACCTGTCTCCTCGTCAGTTTGATGAGGAGACCTTGGTCAGTATGGTGAGTACCATTTTGCAGGAGACCCAATTGCCTCCCGAGGGGTTAGAGTTAGAAATCACCGAAGGCGTTGTTATGGAAAATGAGGAAAACGCCATGGATATCTTGCATGAGATTAATAACATGGGGGTAAAGCTGTCCATTGATGATTTTGGTACCGGCTACTCATCCTTAAATTACCTGAAGCGTTTTCCCATTCATACCCTGAAAATTGATAAGTCCTTTGTCGATGATCTTCCCGATGATGGCGATAGTGTGGCCATCACCACAGCCATTGTTTCCATGGCACGTAGTTTAGGCTTAAGTGTCGTTGCTGAAGGGGTAGAAGAGATGGCCCAGTGTAAATTTTTGCAGGGCCTGAATTGCGATATGATGCAGGGATTTATGTTCAGCAAGCCAGTGCCAGCTGAGGAGTTTTATGCGATGTTGACGGAGGGCAAGAGTATTCCAGTGCAGTAGTGAAAAGTTAGTATTCAGAATGCCCTCTCCCGATTTTTTTTAGTTTAGTTCTTCGCTACCAGTTTGTTGTTCTTCCATATTCCTTTTTGCGGTGTTCCATTCTTAGCCGTGTACACTCCTGTGCCGTTCATCGAGCCATTTGCCCAGTTTCCCTCAAATTTATCACCATTTTTGAAGAGATAGACACCTTTGGCATTACGTAGTCCTTTCTGTAGGCCACCACGGTACATATCACCGTTGGGGTATTGGAAGGTTGGGGTGCCGGTAAGTTTATCATCCTTCCATGTGCCTATACAGTCAATACCATTGCTAAAGGTGTATTTACCCTTGCCATTACGCAGGTTGTTTTTCCATTTACCAGTGAAGACCGCTCCATCTTTGAAGGTATATGAGCCTGTCCCCTCACGTACCCCTTTATTGAAGTCACCTTTGTATTTATCGCCGTTGGGGTAGGTATACGTTCCTGCCCCTTCTGCCTTGTTGGCCTTGAAGTTTCCTGAAAATCTGCTGTTATTTTTTAGGGTATAGACACCCTTACCTTCAAAGGTGTTATTTTTCCACAGGCCGTCATGGACACGACCATCATTAAAGGTGAAGATACCCTTAGGGCCAAAAGCTCCTTTGTTGAACTGGCCAACATATTTATGGCCGTTCCTGAAAGAATAACTTCCCTGTCCATTTTTTTGGCCGTTGGTGTAGGTGCCAAAATAGGTGGCACCGTTTCGGTAGGTGGTGTGACCTGACCCTTGAGCTGTTCCTTGTTTTATTTGACCCAGATAAGTCGCTCCGTCAGCAGCGGTGTAGGTGCCTTGGCCGCTTACTTCCCCAGCAGTAAATTTGCCAATATATTTGGAGCCATTTGCCCAAATACGGGCTCCCTGGCCATGATACATCCCATCCTTCCAACTTCCGGTGTATCGACCCTTGTCGGTGAAAGTAAAGGTGCCTTGGCTGTTTTTGAGGCCATCTTTCCAGTTGCCACTGTATGTTCCACGGCCTGGATAGGTACGTTTGCCATGGCCATTGGGCTTGTTGTTGACAAAAAAACCAATATGGATAATTCCGGCAGAGGTGGTTAAGGTTCCTTGGCCATTACGCACACCATTTTTAAACATGCCACTATATTTATTGCCGTCCGGCGAAGTCATGGTTCCTTGGCCATGGGGAATGCCATTTTTCATGGCACCGATATACTTAATGCCACCAGGAAATTGGTATACCTTGGTAATCTTACTGGCAGATTTTTTGGACGTCTGTTTGCTGCTGGTTGTCTTCGGCTTTTTTGCCACAGTCGAGGGTTTTGTTTCTTCGATGGTGGAGACAAGTTTTCCGTCTTGATAGATGCCCTTGATGCTGGTGCCACTGGCAAAATACATGGTGCCTTTACCGCTGCGCGCCCCGTCTGACCATTGGCCGATATATTTGTCGCCATTGGGATATATCTGGGTACCCACACCTTCTTTGGTGCCGTATTTCCAATCGCCCTCATAGCGCATACCGCTGCGACTTTCAGAGATGCCGAAGCCCTCTTCGCAGTCGCCTTCAATACAACGAGCCTGAAGGGCTGGAGCTGTATGGAGTAATAAAAAAATTGTAAAAATACAGGTGGTTACAGATGAATGGCGAAACATGATTTGCCCCCGTGCATCATTTTCTTTTTCCGTGCAGGCTAAAGGGTAGCCTTTAATATTTAATCCCTTCTATATTAATATAGTAAGTCGTTGAAATAGCAAGGAGAAAGCATGAATTGTCATTCAGTTTAGTGAGCTGCGGCTTCATTTATGGTATAGTAGCTCGGTTTCTCGAATTTATTTGGTACATAAGTGGCTATAAGCAATTGCAAGGGGCTTGTCGTTGGGCATTCTCCTTGTCTGATAAAAATAATAGGTATGATGGTATGATAACACTTCTTGATTACGGTGCTGGTAATGTTCGTAGCGTGCGCAATGCTATTAAAAAACAAGGGTTTGCTGTGCAGACGGTTAGTAGTGCAGCAGACATAGCAAAAGCTGAAAGGTTGGTGTTCCCTGGGGTTGGTAGTTTTGGTCATGCCATGGATCGTTTGCTGGATTTGGGTTGTGTTGAGGCGTTGATTCGTCATATTCATGAGAATAAGCCATTCCTCGGTATATGCCTTGGTCTGCAGACCTTGTTTGAGGGAAGTGCAGAGACACCTGGGGTAGCAGGGCTTGGTATTTTGGACGGCCAGGTGCAGCGCTTTCCTGCTACCTTGTCGGTGCCACAAATTGGCTGGAACGGCCTGACGATTCATAAGCCAGATGCGCCTCTTTTGCAAAACTATGATGGGAGCAAGGTTTACTTTGTCCATTCCTTTTTTGCGCCGCTCATGGCTGAAAATAAGTCATGGTTGTTAACCTCCACCAGGTACGGGGGGCAGGATTTTGTTAGCGCAGTGCAGAAAGGCAATGTATGCGCTATGCAGTTTCACCCTGAAAAAAGTGGCACAACTGGGCTGAATATTTTCCAAAATTTTTTAAGTAATGATGATCTCTCCGCACCGGATACGGCCTTGCAAATTAAAACCGACACCCGTATAGCCAAGCGCATCATCGCCTGCCTTGATGTGCGTAGTAATGACGCTGGTGACTTGGTGGTTACTAAAGGTGACCAGTATGATGTGCGGGCAGAAGGTGAGGTTCGTAATCTCGGCATGCCAGTGGAGTTGGCCCAGCGCTATTACAAAGAAGGGGCAGATGAGATTACCTTTCTTAATATCACCGGCTTCCGGGATTTCCCCATGAAGGATCAGCCTATGCTCGATGTCTTGCGGCGTACGTCTGAAAAAGTTTTCGTGCCTTTAACTATTGGTGGTGGTATCAGAGAATTTACTGACTCAGGCGGTAATTTTTATACGGCCCGTGATGTGGCAGCTGAATACTTTCGCTCAGGAGCTGATAAAATTTCCATTGGCAGTGATGCTGTCTATGCCGTGGAAGATTATCTGCAAACCGGTGTCAAGACAGGCAAAAGTGCCATTGAGCAGATTTCTGTGGTGTATGGTGCCCAGGCGGTGGTGGTCTCGGTTGATCCACGGCGGGTCTATGTTGCTGATCCTGCGGAAACCTCTCATCACACTATCAAAACGTCATCCCCTGGCCCCAATGGTGAAAACTATTGTTGGTACCAATGTACAGTGAAGGGGGGCCGGGAGGGGCGTGATTTGGATGCGGTGCAGTTGGTCACCGGCTGTGAGGCCTTAGGGGCCGGTGAGATTCTGTTGAATTGCATTGATAAGGATGGCACTAACTCTGGTTTTGATCTGGAGCTGATAAATATGGTGG
>JAOZSN010000199.1 GCA_029939635.1 Deltaproteobacteria bacterium | reverse complement strand
TGCCGGTGGCAATGTCCAACCTCTTTTTGAGGATGGCTAACTCCTCTTCATCAAGGACATTTATGAGATCAAGCAGATTACGCATAATTTCTAATGAAAACGATTGCCTTTTTTGGGTCTGATGAGGATCTGTAGCGCTTTTTTAGAGGTGAATTTGTCCATAACAAAGTCATAAATTGAAAAAAGGGGCATGGTAATAATGGTCAGGAGGATGAGACGGATGATAATCTCCTGCCACTGCCAGCTTGTTGCCGTCTCTGGAGCCAGTGATGAGATCATTGTGTAGGTAAAGGCAGTGACAAAGAGGTAACTGCTGAGAACCACAGGGATTTGGTGGGGTAACTCGTTTAAGACCAGAGGTTTGGAAAGTAGTTTGATCAGAAAAAAGAGAAAAAGATAGGCTACCGGATGTAGGCCTGAATAGATTCCAGAAAAGATATCAAACAGCATTCCAAAAAATGTCACCATGATGGCACCACGGTAGAGGTCAAGGCGGATGGAGACAAAAATCAACAGGACAAAGAGCGGGTCAAGGCGTGACAGCCAGCCTGTAAACATGGGAAAGACAGCTGTCTGCAAGATAAGCAGGAGAACAGCAATGACGATGAAAGGTGGACAAGGCATTTTTTGTAAATGATAGTTGCTAGTTGTTGGTTATCAGTGGTCAGGTAATGTTGTTTATCGCGAGATAACTACCATAAACCAGCAACTGATTACTGACTACTGGTAACTGTCGTTAATCCGTCAACGAATCCTGGCGCAGGATGATGATGAGATACTCCAACTGGTTAAAATTGACAGCAGGGGTTATCTCTATTTGTTGAAACATGCCGCGCCGGTTTTTTACCACCGAAGAAACCGTACCCAGTGGAACACCTTTAGGGAAAGAACCTCCTAGCCCTGAGGTGACAATGAGATCACCTTTTTCCACATCAGCATTCTTGAGGATATAGAGCAGGTCGTAGCGTTGGTCTCCTGTGCCCTTGAGAATGCCTTGCACACGGTTTTTCTGAATAAGGGCATCCACTGCTGAGTTGGGGTCGTGGGCCAGTAATATTTTAGATGTGTTGGGGGATGTCTCTAGTATTTGGCCGACAACACCCTCCACCGTGACCACTGGCATACCTTTTTTAATACCTTGGCTGGAGCCTTGGTCAATGGTCAAGGTGCGGAACCAGATAGATGGGTCGCGACCGATAATTTGGGCGGTGATGGTTGGCGGTTTGAGGTTTTCTTTGAGCTTGAGCAGCTTGCGCAGGCGGATGTTTTCCGCTACAGCCTCACGGTATTCCTGGTTGGTGAGGGTGGACTCATCAAGCTGATTACGCAGCACCTTGTTTTCTCGGTGTACACCGATGAGGGCAATATAATTTTGCCACACAGTTTTGATGCCACTGGTGATACTGGTTGCCACATATTGGCCGCGACCAATGATATCAAGACCAAATTTTTGTGGGGCATTAAAACGGTGGCGACCCACAGTGCTGACGATGATGATGAGTAATACTGTGATAATGAGGCCATAGATAAAATAGGCCTTGATAGTATTGATGCGGGAATGGCGGCGCATCAATGGCAACCGGTGAAGATGATAGGGGTAGGAGTTGCCTGGGAGGCAAGGGGAAGCCAATTCATTATAAAATCACAGCGCAATGAGGCGCTAAAAAGGTTGTTGCTGTTCTATTCTGACTCCTGAATCTCGGAGCCTCGTTGCGCTCGCTTACCTTGCCCCCCCGTGAATAGGTGTTTATGAAACCATAACTTCCCTGAGGACTTCGATATTTTCCAGGGCTTTGCCGGAGCCAAGAACCACCGATGAGAGTGGGTCATCGGCAATAATGATGGGGAGACCTGTTTCTTCTTTAAGGCGTTTATCCATGTTACGAAGTAAGGCACCACCGCCGGTGAGGACAATTCCTTGGTCAACGATGTCGGCGGAGAGTTCTGGCGGGGTGAGTTCTAAGGCGTTTTTAACTGCCTCAATAATGGCATCCACCTGCTCGGTAATGGCTTGCTGGATCTCGCGAGAATCAATGGAAAGAATTTTTGGTACACCAGAGACCAAGTCACGCCCCTTGATATCCATGGTGTCAAAGGGGGGTTCTGGCATGACATCACCGATGGTGGTCTTTATTACCTCGGCGGAATGTTCACCAATGGCCAGATTGTGATTGCGCTTAATGTGCTGGAGAATAGCGTCATCCATTTTATCCCCTGCCACCCGAACTGATTTGGCATAGACCACACCAGCCAAAGAGATAACTGCAACCTCTGTGGTGCCGCCGCCGATATCAACGATCATGTTGGCGGTGGGTTCAACGATGGGCATACCGGCACCAATGGCTGCTGCCATGGGTTCTTCAATAAGAAACACTTCACGGGCACCAGCCGATTCTGCTGATTCCTTTACGGCTCTTTTCTCAACCTGGGTAATACCAGAAGGCACACTGACGATGATACGTGGATGCACAAGGGTGCGGCGGTTATGTACCTTGTTGATAAAGTAGCGCAGCATGGCCTCGGTTACTTCAAAGTCGGCAATAACTCCGTCTTTAATGGGGCGGATGGCCTGGATATTGCCCGGCGTTCTGCCCAGCATATTTTTGGCCTCTTTGCCCACGGCCAACACCTTATTTGTACGACCATCTTGGCGTACGGCCACCACAGAGGGCTCGCGCAGGACAATACCCTTGCCTTTAACATAAACTAGGGTATTTGCTGTGCCCAAGTCAATGGCGAGATCATTGGAAAGCCAGCCGAAGAGGGAGTCAAAAGGTGAAAACATAAATATATCCTAAAAATGCGTTTGATTTACGGTGGGAAAAGATCTCACCAGGAGGTGATGCTGAAAATTTAGAGGCAGTATTTGTAACTCGTTGATATCACGTCTGCCGGGTGCCCCTTTTTTGATTAATACATGAGTGCCTCATTATTGAATACCTGCGGGTAAAAGTCAATAAATGGTAGAAAAAAAACTAAAAAAGTTGGCTGCTTACAAAGGAAATCATCCCTGAAATAGCCGATGGTAATGGCACACACAGCTCATATTAGTATAGGGAAAGTTCATTTCTTTAATATATGACAGAAAATTGGGCAATAGAAATGGTGAGGCGAATAGCCACCATAGTGGAAATATGGATGGCGGTTACATGCAGTGCTGTTGCGAATATTTATGTGGTTTTGTTTGTAATATGTTGAAATAAAACAAAAAGTAGTTTTATTTGCCTTAACGATAGATGTGTTATGTGGTAGGGGTTGATCTAAAATAGAAGAGTTTTTGTGTTGGGAATTTAAAAAAGGAAGGGGATAGTCATGGGTGCGAAATTACGGTTATTTGGTGTTGTCTTGTTGTTTGCGTTGGTCGGGTCAGGAAAAGTCTTTGCGGATATGCAGGTTGTTGATGTGCCGTTGCCTGAACCGGTATATTACAATGCGAAGCCTTTGGTTGCAGGGGGAACCATTTATTATATCAGTCAAAATTTCACACTGTTCGCTGTAGGTATGGATGGGAATATTCAATGGTCTTCTCCAAATATTTACGGCGATCGTTTTTCACCACTTAGCAGGGATGCTGAAGGAGATATTTCTGTGTTGGCTGATACCGGCGGGCAATTGGTTTTACATGTTATTGGCCATGATAATTCAAACTACTGGCAGGTTATACTCAATGGTTCTGCCGCAGGGGTTCTCAGAGCCCCGGTCATTGATAACAGTGCCATATTGGTGTTGTGTAACGGTCAATTATTCAAAGTTGGCACGTCAGAGATGGCGGTGCAAAGCGTTGAGCCTGCGGCCTGGATTTATGCTGGGAGCCAGGCTGGAAATGATGGTGGTGTCAGTGTGCTGGTTGGCTGGAATAAAATCCGGATATTCTGTCAGAAAAAACAGGCACCTGTAGATCCACCATGTGGTAATACCTCTTTTACACCGCCAACTATTGCATCGCCGGTCGGTCTTAGTGTGAGTATTGAATAGATGGCCATTTCTGGTGGGCACAGTTTGTGTGTCTATATAGAGATTGTTTGTTGAGAAAGTGACCTGTTGAAGGGCGAAAAAATCTTGACAGCGGCTCTTTCTTCGGCTTTAATGGCCGTCACTTTCAGCAACTAGCGATGATTGTTTGTTCAACGCGTGGGGTCAGGAAGTTCTTGCGGAGCTGTAAGGTTCCGTGTGTTACTTAATATATATTGAAAATGTGGGGGTATAGCTCAGCTGGGAGAGCGCTTGAATGGCATTCAAGAGGTCAGCGGTT
>JAOZSN010000198.1 GCA_029939635.1 Deltaproteobacteria bacterium | reverse complement strand
GCACCCATGTGCAAGAAATCTTTCTTGGTGAAATCTCTGGCCTGGGCCGTGGTGGCCATAAGGAGAAGTACCGCTATGATGAGTGTGGTAGTTGTTTTATTCAAAATCTACGTCCCTCCGGTCGAACTGTGATTCTCCTGTTACTCTATTACCGTTCTCGTCAAACATTATGGAGTACTGTAAAAATTTGATTGCCATGGTGTCACTCGTTTCCTTTGTCGAAGATCGCAATTTTAAGGCTGGCATTTAATTCATCGTTGGGGGGTAGAAAAAAAGAGCTTGGTGTGGTTGCTAAGTTTTCCAGTTTAAACTTGGCAACCATATTTTTTGCTATTTCTTTAGGGATATAGCCTATGTGATGGAGTTGTTTTTCGTTTTTGATGGAGGCCTGTGCCATAACTTTTATGGCGTTTGAATCATATTGGTTGGTCGGCTCAGGTTCTAATGATAATTTAAAATCATCTTTGTTAGCTAGCAGTATGAGGTGGTTTTGCCGCTTGCCTTGGGATAATCCGGCTATTTTCACATTTGCCCGAACGGCTCTTTTCCAATTTAATGGATTAGCAGGTCGCCAATTCAGAAAGTTTTTATTTTTTGCTGAGGCTTTCTGGTGCCAGCAGTCAAAGGGAATATCTTCACCTTCATTTACAATAGCGAAGGTATATTTTTCTTTTGCTGTATTGTTCAGCCGCTTAATCAAAGGGTTCCTGAATAGATAAATGAGAAGTAAGCCTACAATTGACCAACCAGCTGTTGGGTAAATATCTATTATTCCAATAGCGAAAAGAAAAATCAGTAATATTAATATGTTATTCATTTACATGAAGTCCCTGGTATTTACCTGGTGGCAATTGATTGCCAGGTGTTTGGTTAAAAAAAAAGAAATGGATGGATGATAGTGCCTTTGCTTGTGGTTACCCTGTCCCTACGGGAAACTTTGATGGTTAAGCGGTGGCAGATGCTCCCCCCTGTTGATTTTTCTCCAGTTCGGCCAGTCGCTTGTCCATGGCGGCCAGTTTGTCTGTTACATCTATCAACTTTGACTCATTATCCACTGCCTCGGCAAAAGCTTTAATATTTGCCGACAGGGCTGGGTTGTATGGGGTGTCTGACTGCAACACCTTGACAGTAAGATCCAGCAATTTAGTCAGTTTCTTATCGGCCTCAGTAATGTTCTGTCCATTCAAGCGTTGCTTAAGAACCTTTTTTTTCTTTTCTGGTTGCCCTGGTTCGATGGTGGACAAGATCACACCTTCCTGGATCACTCCTTCTTGAGTCAAGTCTTTCCTGGCTTGAATAGCAGCCGTGGCAATAGGGTCGAGATACATATCCCCTTCCCCCGCAACCAGCCAGCCGATTGATATCTTTTTATCTGGGGCGATGTGTTCGTTATAGCCAGTGGCTATCTGGATCAGCTTCTGCCTGGTTGGTTCGCTCCCCCCTGCCTCATATCTTTCGATCATTCTGCCGCTGATTTTGCCACAAAGTGCGCCAAACTCGCCGGATGGCATATCTCCACGCAACTTTTTTAACCGCTCTGAAAACTTTTTTTCCACTTTAATTTCAAGCATCTACATACCACCACATATATGTCCGAAATAAATTTTCTTGACTTCGTAATTTATTTCGGACATATATGTTCACATGAATCAAGCACAGGTTATTGGACATATAATGGTGAAAACAGGAGTGCGCGCGCCCGAGTTCGTCCGGCAGCACAAGCTATCTACTTCCACTTTTTACGAGGTGGCAGCAGGCAGGGCAAAAACAGCCCACGTCCGCAAGCTCATCTCCGACACCATTGGCGTTCCTGTCCCCGAGATCTGGCCAGAAAAAAATCCGGCTGAATGGAGGCAATAAAAAACGCCCGCCCTCTGGCGTTCTCTGAACGCAAAAATGGCGTTTGGTGGTTGGCACTTCCAAACCTACCAGAGGGCGGGATCTTTTTGCAAGGAATTTCAATATGTTTAAGGGATCTCTCCATTTTAACATTATGCCAAAATGCTAACCTTTAGCGAGGTCGTAATATGATAGGAAACGACATGATTACACGTACCCATCATTTTTGGTCGTCTGCTTATGCCATTATTGGCAAGGCTATTCTGGCTAAAATTTACAAGGTTTCACACCGCCAGATAGAGCGGTGGGGCGCTGACCCTGACTTTTGTGTTTCTGCTGCTGCTAACCCAATAGATCGTATCCGCGCTGTCTGTGTGCGGTTGATAGAGCTTGGGCGGCGGGATGTAGTGGAAGGTGGCTTGTTACTACTATTGAACCCATTGGGTTATGACCTGATGCGCCAGGAAATATGCACAGATAAGGGGTCAATCGCGCTAGAATTGTTGGACGTGGCTAGTGAGGCTGGAAAATTATCCAATGCTTATCTTACTGCCAACGAAGATCATAACATCAGTGCTGATGAACAAGTTGCTCTGCGTTCCCTGGCCGACAACCTGGGAGTACAGGTAGAGCAGTTAAAAGATGCTATTCAAAATGGCAAAGAGGTATGCTGATGAGGTGCCTCATTGAAAACATACTCATCTTTGTTTTTGTACTGTTTGCAATTTACAGTCTTCTCGGTGGCCATACACGAGCCACCTCCCAAGCCAGTGATGGATCGGATCAGGCCGATGTTCATCACCAGGCGTCATCAACCTCCCTACCTTACACTCCTTACATATCACGCCTCAGTCATCCTGGTGGCACTGGAACCACAATTGGCCAACGCCATGTCGTCGGGATGACTCCTTTAAAAGGAGGGTATTTTGGTGGCTGAGGTTAACTTAACGCTTAGTTTCCCGGGTGTCGGTGCAGATGAGCTGAGTTCTGTTTTTGCAGATCTTATTTCGTCCCTGGGTGGTGCAGTTTCGGTGAGCAGTAGCCCCTCTATTCCTCCCCATCGTGCCAAACTTGATCCTGATGCGCTTATTACTCTGCGCCAGGCGGCAGAAGAAGGGCCACTTACCTATTATGCATTGCGGCAGCGTATTGTCGACCTTGATGAAATCCCCTATCGTCGCCAGAGTGCTGCGCGCAAATCTCCAATTTTGATTTATAGGCGTGATTTTTGGGTTTTATTGGATGGAAAGACTGTTTGTCGGGCTGAAGGCATGAGCCCCGCAGAAGAAATCCTTTTAGGAGGGAAATAATGGTTAGTCAATTTATGCAAAATTTTCTGTGTCTGGTGCTGTTTTGCTGGGTGGTTATTGGTGGCATGGTGCTTGTAGCAGAGAACTTGCCAGATGCTCCGGTGACAGTTGCTAGTAATGGTCTGGAAATGGAGGTTATGACATGTTTAGGGAAATGACTTTGCATGAGCAGATGGTATTGGAGGACTTCAGGAAGGGTCGGACTTGTTTACGGCTGTTAGCTGAGGCGTTTGGCCTTAAACATTCAACCCTTAATAGCAGGGTTTATATTTCTAAATGGCCATTAGAGCAGGCCTTGTTGAGCCCTATTGGCAGCACAGGTACTGGGCCGCGCTATTATGTTGAGTTTGCTGATGGTACGAAATTGACATTGTACCACTGTGCCAGGCGTTTTGGGCTGAAATACAGGACGCTGCTAAATCGGTATAATCGCAACCCTAATATTACTGCTGAAGAGTTGTGTGGTGTTGATTCCCCTAAATCAGCAGGAGAGAGTGAGTGGGGAGAGTTAGATAATAGGGTTAGGACTGAGAACCTGGCCAAGATCAAGGTTGGTAGCTGGGAGAAGCGCTGTGGAAAGAAAGATATGTATCAAAACAGGTCGGAGAACCTTTGCGGCAATGTGTCAGACGTGTCGGCGTCATTGCCCCTGGAGTGCTTTTAGTGGCCAGACAATTTGCAAAGCTACTGCTGGACGGATGGCGACTGGCAGACCAAAAAGAACGCAACAGGCGCAAGCTAAGGCCTGAGACATATCGTGGGGCGTTTGCTGATCTATGCGCTGCTCTTGATGCGTCTGGGGCTGATGGGGTGAGTTATCACCCTGCATATTGGCGGTCGCGCTGGGAGTGGCCCTTGACTGAGGTGCGGCGTTTTTTAGCTGACTTAGTAGAGGCTGGGGTGTTTTTGCGTAAAAAAAAGCGGGGGATTAAAGGTAGTCGCCTTAGTGTTCCCGGCAAGGTTGTGCCCCATTTTGTGCCCCAAGTTGTGCCCCAAGTTGTGCCCCAAGAAAGCGAGTATTCATGCGGGTTTGATGGGTACAATGTGCCCCAAGTTGTGCCCCAAGTTGTGCCCCATAATGTGCCCCTAATTACCAGACTACAATATAACTACTCTTCGT
>JAOZSN010000197.1 GCA_029939635.1 Deltaproteobacteria bacterium | reverse complement strand
CTGGTTATTTCTATAATAAGGCGGGAGTGTCATGTAAAGGTTTAACCAAACGCTTGCTTTATCTTTTTGGTAAAATTTGTTAGAAATTCAGTAAGACATCAAAAATTATTGGTTGTTAATAATTTATCCTAATATTAGGATATGATAAGATCTTAATTAAATTAAAAATTAATCGAGTTATCATATGTTACGAATCCTTCCTCTCTCTTTTATTCTTTTTTTTTCTCTTTTAACCTGCCACGCTAGTGCACAATCTGGGCTGGATCCGTTTTCTCAGGGTAAATACTATTTTTTTCAAAAAAATTACCAGAAGGCTTATATTTCGTTTCATCAGGCTTTCATGCAGGATCCTACAAATCTAAATGTTAGTTTTTTTATGGGCCGAGCAGCCTTTGAACATGCCATGGCAGCCAGGGCTAATGGTGATGAGGAGACAGCTCAGCGCAGGCTTGAATCAGCACTTATGGCTTTTGATCGAGTTCTCATTATCCAGCCTGGTGCAGTACGAGTTAAACTTGAAATGGCACGCTGTCATGCAGAGTTAGGAGCCCTAGAACTTGCCAAGCAGCTTTTTTATGAAGTTCTTGCCTCCAGGCCTCCTGAATCTGTGAAAAAAAACATTGATCTACTATTGGCCTTCATTGCTTCTTCCCAAAAGCGGCATTTTTTTTCAGGTATGACCTCTCTGGGGGTTAGCTTTGATGATAATGTTCGTTCAGGCCCTCCAGCTGGTACAGTGACAGCTCAATTTGGTATTTTAGAGTTTCAGGCTGATGCTCCTGTGCGAGATCAAATACTATCAAATACTATCTTAGCCAATCATATCTACAAAATTCCAGAAACACCCTACTCATGGAAATCATCCGCCACCTTGTTTAATAATTTTTATTATGACTTTAAGGACCTCGATCTGAGCATGGTAGGTGTTTCAACCGGACCCGCCTACCAAGGAGAGCGAATAATGCTGGATGCAAATGCCCATGTTAATAACATTAAGTTATCCTGGGATGAGTACGTGCAGCCTTATGGCATTGGGGCCAGCCTGACCTATCTTTTTGACCCCCACTTTATTTTAAGCTCTTCGCTTGCTTTAGAGAAAAAAATCTATGCTAAATCATCAGATGACCCAAAGGATGCAACCAATTTTGTCTTAAATATTAGCCCATCTCTTATCTTAGGAGACAATCGTTTTACCTTTAGCTTAACTAAGGAACAGGAAAATGCCAAGGCTGCCTATTGGTGTTACGATAAACTCTCTTGGGGGATCCGTTATGACAGAGTGTTGCCGTACAACTTCACTGCCTTTGTGAGTTATGACAACAAAGAAACCGATTATGACGAAGCAAATACAGCACTAACAGATACTGAGTCTCGCTCAGATAAAGTACATCAATACACCGGAGGTCTTTCAAAGATATTCTGGCAATCAAAGAATAAGAGCCAGAATCTTTCACTCCAATTAACCCATACCATAACTGATGCAAACTCAAACATTGTTCGCAGCAACTATAATAAGAAAGTTTTTGCATCATCAATGAGCTACTCATTTTGATGTTTAAGGGGTTTTCTATGAAGCGATTTACCATCATTACTTTAGTTGTTTTCCTTTGCACAGTTATTTTATCTTTTGCCAGCCAAGCACAGGCAAACACTGAAAATGCTATTGCAACAATAGTGGCTGTACGTGGAAATGTAACCGCCGTTAACGCTTCAGGGAAATCTAGGGAATTGAAAATCAAAGGCACCCTTTTCCAAGAAGATACAATTAGTACAGGGAAAAGAGGTCGCATTCAGCTGTTATTCAGAGATAGCACTATTATCAGTCTTGGCCGTAAAACAGAGATGAAGATAGCTGAATATGAGTGGAACTCAGAAGAAAAATCAGGGAAGATGAAAACAAAGGTCACCGAAGGAACTTTCAGGATTATGGGTGGTGCAATTACTCGGTTCACCCCACAAAATTTTTCTACTGAAACTCCTACAGCTACTATTGGCATACGAGGATCGATGTATGCAGGCACTGTAACACCAACTTCATTGTCCGTACTTTTTCAGGGAGGCAAAGGTATTGATATTACAAATCCCGCGGGGTCTGTCGCAATTACAAGACCGGGATTTGGTACTCACGTTAGGAGTATTGGTCTTCCGCCTATGCAACCGCTCCAGTTTTCGGGAGATGATCTGGCTGCAATTAATGATGGGTTGACCGGTGTAATGGAAGATCCACAAGATCAACCTCCTCAAGGAGAACAGCAAGGTGATTCACCAGATAACGATGATTCTGGAGATACACCTCCTGATGATGGTGATCAAAAAGCTCAGGATGGAAATGATCCTCCACCCTCTGATGGTGACCAGTCTCCACCTGAAGAAGGCCAACCGGTTCCTGAAGGTGATCAACAACAACCTGACGGCAACCAACCCGATACCTCCGGAAATCCACCTCCCCAAGAAGGTCAAATGGTTATAACGGCTGACGGTCAGGTAATTTTCGTCCCAGAAGGAGTAGAACCTCCTGAGGGGGCGATGCCTGCACCTGAGGGAATGGCACCAATGCCGAATGGTATGAATCAGCCTCCAGAAGGTCAAATGGTTATGACGGCAGACGGCCAGATGATGTTTGTTCCAGAAGGAGTAGAACCACCGGAAGGGTCAATGCCTGCACCTGAGGGAATGGCACCAATGCCGAATGGTATGAGTCAGCCCCCGGAAGGTCAAATGGTTATGACGGCTGACGGTCAGATGATGTTTGTCCCAGAAGGAGTAGAACCTCCTGAAGGCACTATGCCGCCACCTGAGGGAATGGCGCCAGAACCGTATGGTATGATGCCGCCTCCACCTGATGGGGCGATGCCTCCTCCATCAGAAGGTGGTTACGTCTTTTTACCGGAAGGCGATTTAGCATTTATGCCCGAAGGTGATATGCTTACTATGGCTGGTGAACTTATGTATCCTGTTGGTGACATGCCGCCTCCACCTGATGGGATGTTTTATCCAGATGGAGTAATGCCCCCGCCCCCGGCAGATGGAGAGACAGTATATTACTCAGACGGAACTATATCGACTCCTGACGGGATGATATATCCAGACGGGGCAATGCCCCCACCGCCGGCAGATGGGGAGACAATATATTACTCTGACGGGACCATGATGACCCCTGATGGTATGGTGTATCCTCCTGGTAGCACGATGACTCCAGATGGTATGATGTATCCTGATGGGACCATGCCACCTCCTCCAGATGGATCATTTACTTACGATCCAATGTTTTACGACCCTACAATGGCATTTGATCCAGGTTTTGTGCCTCCCGATGCTGGAGATTATTATGACCCAGCGGATTTTTTTGACCCAAGCGAGCTACTCAATGGTGACCCAAGTGTTATTCCCGCAAACATGCCCAGTGATGGTCTTACTGAATTTATAGGTACGTTTAATGGGGCGGGTGGCACTGGGACGTTGACAGGATCACTTTTTATGGAAGTAAATTGGCATGCTGGAAAGGCGTTTGGACTTCTACAAGAGACTACTTACGGCCCTGGCCCTCCTGCTTTTTTCTATGGCACTGTGAGCGGCACCTCCTTGACCAATATAAATATAATTGGCAGCAGCGACGGGTGGTCAACGTTGAAAGGTATTGGTTCTGGGGATTTTCGAGGGACCAATTACGAGTTGTTTAATATGACCTCATTAGGAACAGATTATAATATCAACACCTATCCATCTACTGCAACGGGAACCTGGGACGTATCAGCAACTACTCAAAGGGTTATTGAGGATCCTCTTGATCATACAGTCCCGACAGGAATGAATTATTGGCAAGGTTTTGCTGTAGGTATTTCGGAAAACGTTAATGATCCTGACTCAGATCGGAAGCTTTTAATGAACACAAATAGTAGTGATTTTACAGTCGATATTAACCGAGATAACGGAACACTTGATGGCGAAATGTTGGTTAACGAACTATCTGGTGGTGACAGTAGCAGTTTTCATCTCAAAGTCGGCGGTGCCAATGGCTCTGCCTATATTCTTGAAGATGCTGTTATTGCTGAACTTGGATGTTTTTCTACATGTATTGACCCTGGTATCGGTTCCGGTGGTCTCAACCCGGAAGGTAATTATCTTATATCAGAAGATCCTATGAAACAAATTTCAGAATTTATGACCTGGGGCTACTGGGAAGTTAGCCACCATGAATCAGACAGCCCCAATGAAACCCCTGATGACAACCTTGAAGACATGTACCATACCCATGTCCCCTATTCCATGTGGGTTTCTGGCA
>JAOZSN010000063.1 GCA_029939635.1 Deltaproteobacteria bacterium | reverse complement strand
TGTCAGGGGTAGATTTTGTTCTTTGATCGGACAGGCGTTCTGACCTTCTGGGCCGGTATACTCGGCCAGCACCTCTCCCTTTATATTGAAAATTTTGGCTTTTTGCACTGATGGCTTGGCCTGTAGAGAGGATAGGATTGTGGCCAGACCCACCTCATCGTCAAAGGCCAGTCCGGCCCGGCTGTTTTCGGCAATCACCAGGCTTAAGGTCTGCATCTCTTGCAGGAGCATTTTGCGATAATGGTACCATTGATTGATAAAGTATGCCGCTGAGCTGAGCAGCAGGGCCACAGAGCAGGTCAGGATGATGATGGCATTGAGCTTATGTCTGATGGGGAGTTTTTGTATCCAGGAGATCATTGCTTAGCCACCAGGACTTCCACGGCCAGAGCCAACACCTGGGATGGGATGGAGAGCCCGCTTTGTTTGGCTGTGCTGAGGTTGATGGAAAAGAGAATGTTCTCGCCCTGCTGAAATAATTCAATGGTGCCACCGTCCCTGGCAAAATTGGGCAGGGTACTAATGGTTACTACTGGTTTGCCGTGTAGGTGGTTGAGCAGTTCAGCGGTGTCCTTGCCCGTAGCTTGATTGATGAAAAGAATATGGCATTGCTCGGTATCTTTGCTCGAAGTGTAGGTTCGTATCTCGATTTTTTCCCCCTGGGCGGTTTTGTTATGCAGGGGCTGTAACAGTGTTTCGCCAGGAGCGGCACCAAAAATGCCAATGATAAAGGTATGGTGAGATTGTGCTGGGGAGGGGGGAGGCCAGGTGATAAATTTGGCAAAGTTTAGCACGTAGGCCGCCTGCACTTTTGGGAATCGTGCCTTGTCAAGGGGAGACGATTCTGCCCCTGCAGGTGTTGACCATGTTGCCAGCCAGAGGGTGGCAAGTATGATGAGCCATTTCCTCATTAAAAGTCCCAGTTTATCTTGGCGTAGATGGAGCGTTTGAGTTCTGTGCGGGCAGTAAAGGATTCCTGGATAAATTCCAGGTGGCTTGAGTTGAGTAGGTTTTGCCCCACCAGTTGTGCCTTCAGCTGCTGGGATATCTGCCAGCTGAGGCTGATATCCAGCTCAACATAGTCATTGACCACCCAGTCGTTGCTCCAGGCATTAACACTGGCCACATTCAGCTTGTCCACATAGCGTAACCAGAAATCACAGTGCGTCTGATCGTTAAGGTCTAAGGCAGTGCGCAGGGAGAGTTGATGGGCTGGGCTGGAGCCTTTTGCCACTGGCGCAGAGCTGAGGTCTTCGGTGCTGTCCAGATGGAAATTATTCTTGGTATAGGTGTATGCCAGCTGCAGAGAGAGCCAGTATTGGGCCTGCCAGGTTGAGGCAAGTTCAACACCATGGTTGGAGCCATACATATTATTGGTAAAGTTACGATAGGGGCTGGCGCTATAGCTGCGTAATTTTTCATATTCATTGTAGTAGGTGGCCAGATCCAGGCAGAAGCTGGCCCTGGGGCTGAAGCGGTAGCCCAGTTCATAAGCTATAACCTCTTCAGAGTCATACTGCTCATTGCTACCCAGTGTTGCCACCGTTGGTGGCATGCCGGGGATGACATAGGTAGTCATGGTGCCATACTGTTCAATCTGTGAAGGTGTGCGCACGGCCCGTGACACCGCTCCCCACAGACGTTGTTGGTTGTTGATTTGCCAGAGCAGGCGGGCACTTGGTTGTACCTCAATGCCTGTAAAGTCATTATGTTCTATTTTGGAACCCAGGGTAAGGAAGATAGAGGCATTAAGGCTGATTTCATCCTGTAGAAATCCACTGTACAAATCATGATGCAGGGTGGAAGGGCTGAAGCTGACCTGGGAGGTGGTGCTATTGACCGTGATGGTCTTTGTAAAGTCAGAGCAGGTGGAGCGAAAGGCCAGTCCCCAGATGAGATCATTGCTGCCCAGCCTGAGCTGGTGCTGAAAATCCAGGTCAAAGGTATTATGGTCTTGGTTTAGGTAGAATTCTTGTCGTTCTACCACATCATAATAGATTTGCAGGGTGGTGGCATTGTCTGCTGAGAAATCATGGTTCCAGCGCCCCAGCATATTCCAGCCCAGGGTGTCATAGTTATCATCGTTGCTGTAGATCCAGGGCGGCTGGATTAATGATAGATTGATCAGGTGCTGGTTATTGTCTCCTTGATGAAGATCTCCCTGCATGGTCCATTTTTCAGTGCCATTGTCGCCATCAATACGAAAACCGCCCTGGCAGGTGGTCCAGGCATCACCGCCATCCTGGCCAGAGCTGGATAGTTCTGACGAGGCCCGGTCATTCATTTTCAGATAGACCCTGCCTGCCATGGACTCGTTGATTTGGCTGCCATAGCGCAGTCCAGCCATGGCTTTTTCCTGGTTGCCGCCACCAAGGCTGATCAGCCCTCCTGTGGTCTCTGTTGTCTTTTTAGTGATGATATTGATTACGCCATTGACGGCATTGGCTCCCCACATGGTGGCGCCTGGGCCACGGATGACTTCGATACGATCAATATCTTCCAGCAAGTAGTCCTGGCTGTCCCAGTAGACTCCGGAGAAGGCTGGGGTGTAGATTGATCGGCCATCCATGAGTACCAAGAGTTTATTGGCAAAAAAGCCGTTGAAGCCACGGGAGGTAATGGCCCATTTGTTGGAGCTGATACGAGCCACCTGCAGACCAGGTGCCATGCGTAACGCCTCTGGGATGGAGGTGACTCCGGAACGGCGAATATCCTCATTGCTGATGACAAAGACCGCTGCGGCTGAGTCCGCCAGTTCCTGGGGCTTCTTAGTCACTGAGGTGACCTTAACCTGCATGAGCTGTGAGAGGTCAAGGTCAAGAAATTCATTTTCCGTGGATGCCCAGGATGTATCTGCAGTGCAGGCCAGCAGAAAAGCTGGGATGAGGAGAGCGCGTTTCATGGGGGAACCTTTGAAGTTCATTATTTTTTGTTCGATATTTATTTTTTTTATTTGGGTATGGCAATCTCTAAGGCATCACTAATTCGTTTGACATAATGGAAGGTGATGCCTTCCTTGACGTTGTCGCGGATTTCCGAGACATCCTTTTGGTTAAGGAAGGGCAGGATAATGTCCGTGATGCCTGAGCGGATGGCAGCCAGCACCTTTTCTTTTACCCCGCCCACCGGCAGAACATCGCCACGCAGGGTTATCTCGCCGGTCATGGCAACGTCTTTGGAAACGGGGTGTTCAGTGAACAGAGAGGTAAGGGCCACCACCATGGCCACACCAGCAGAAGGCCCATCTTTGGGGGTGGCTCCTTCTGGTACATGGATATGGATATCTTTGGAGGAAAATATTTTTTCATTCACCTGCAATTCCTCGGCATGGGCGCGGATATAGGTCAGTGCTGCTGAGGCTGATTCCTTCATGACATCGCCTAGTTTGCCTGTCATCACCATGCCCCCTTTGCCACTCATCATGGCAACCTCGACAAAGAGCAGCACACCGCCCACCGGAGTCCAGGCCAGGCCAGTGGCCAGTCCCGGGCCCCATGAGTAGGTGGATGCCTCTGGGAAGAACTCAACCTGACCTAGGAAATCCACCAGGTTTTTTTGTTCCACCACTGTTTTACCAGTTTCTCCACTGACAATTTTCTTAGCCACGCCGCGGCATACTGCTGCCAGTTTGCGTTCTAGATTACGAACACCAGCCTCGCGGGTATATGAGCGGATGATATGACGAAAGCCCTCGTCGCTGATGGTCAGATCATCTGTGCTGAGACCATGGGCCTCAAGCTGGCGTTCCATGAGATGATCCTTGCCAATGTTGAGCTTTTCTTCTTCGGTGTAGCCCGAGAGGGTAATAACCTCCATGCGGTCACGCAATGGGCCAGGGATGTTCTCCAAATAATTGGCGGTGGTGATAAACATCACCTTGGACAGGTCAAAATCAACCTCCAGGTAATGGTCACTGAAGGTATTGTTCTGCTCTGGATCCAGAACCTCGAGCAGGGCAGATGATGGATCGCCGCGATAATCATTGCCTAGCTTGTCAATCTCATCCAGCATAAAGAGGGGGTTGTTGGAACCAGCCTTTTTTATTGATTGGATGATGCGACCTGGAAGAGCACCAATATAGGTGCGGCGGTGGCCACGAATTTCTGCTTCGTCTCGTACCCCGCCTAAAGAGAGACGGATAAATTTGCGGCCCATGGTTTTGGCGATAGACTGGCCTAACGATGTCTTGCCAACACCTGGAGGGCCAGAAAAACAGAGAATGGGGCCGTGCATGTCAGCCTTAAGCTTCCGTACAGCAAGGAATTCAACAATACGCTGTTTGATACGTTCCAGGCCATAGTGATCTTTATTGAGATCCTCTTCAGCCTTATTGATATCTAAGCTATCCTTGGTAGAGCTGAACCAGGGCAGCTCCAGAAGCCAGTCTATATAGGTTCGGGAAACAGTATACTCAGGTGATGAGGGGGTGATACGTGATAGTCTGTCCAGCTCTTTTTCGGCAACTTCTTGCACCTCTTCTGGCAGCTTGACCTTGTCCATCCGTTCTTTAAGTTCCTTGTAGTCGATATTTGTATCGTCACCTAACTCCTTTTTGATGGTGGCCATCTGTTGGCGTAGGAAGTATTCTCGTTGTTTGCCATCAATATCACTCTTTACCGATTTTTGGATCTCGGCACTCATCTCAATGGTTTCCAGCCGTGAGGCAAGTTCCTTGGCCACACGGCGGAGCAGGGGCTTGATCTCTTCTAGCTCCAGGATTTCCTGTTCTGCGCTGACTTTAAGGTGAAGCTGAGAGGTGGTGAGGTAGGCGATATGGAATGGATCGGAGAGAGAGTCCATGGTCATAATCAGCTCTGGCGGCAGTCTGGAGAGTTCCACCAGATATTTGAACTGATTACTTAAGGTCAGGGTCAGGGCCTCAATCTCTTTGCTACTCTTTACCTCCATATCGAGAATGGAAATTTTTGCCCTGAGGTACGGTTCTTCCTCGGTGTATTCATCAATGCGGATCTTACGAATACCGCTGACTAAAATTTGGTACGACTCATCCTTGTTTTTGATCAGCTTATGGATGTAGCCCGCCACCCCGACATTATAGAGGTTATGGGGTGTTGCTTTCTCGTTTGGAGGAAGATCCTCATGGTAGGTAACTAAGGCAAAAATGCGCTCGGTCAGGATTGTTTCGTCAATGAGTTTTTTGGATGCCTCATCCTGCACCTGCAGAGGGAAACCCATACCAGGAAAAAAGACAAAGCTTTGCAAGGGAAGAACCGCCAATTCGGGGCTGATTTCCATCTCGGTAGGATCAATGCTGCTATGATTATTATCTGCTTCGTCTGTCATATATGGAGTCCTTGGTTCGTCAATTAATATGAGGAATGTAAGGTTGTGGATGAATTGTAAGATTTATTCTACTTCAACTTCGATACGACTGATGGATTGGTGTTTTGGTAATACCACCTTCAAAAAACCGTTTTTGCATTTTGAGCGCGTGGCAGAGACATCAATGGCTGTTGGAAGTGGGATGACACGCCGAAATTCCCCATGCTCTATTTCAATCTGGTGGATGCAGGTGGTTTTGGGAAAGGGTGGGGGCATGCGACCGCCGGAAATGGAAACAGTGGTCTGGTCTGCCACCACTGAGATGCTCTGCGGGTCTACCCCTGGTACCTGCATAAAAATAATAATTTCATTATCTGTTTCGTAGATATCTGTGGCCGGCGGTTTCATGGCCGTGTGGAAGGGCAGCATGCGCGGTGCTGACATGTGCTTGAGGACACGTCCCAAGTGGCGTTCAAGTTGGCTGTAGGTATGTATCTTCTGTTTTTGGTCAGTCACGATAATTCCCGCATGGAGGTTAAAATGATGATTATGAGGCAGGTACCGCTACGTTGTTGGTGAAGAGGTACATTCTATTAATAGATAGGATACGATGAGCGGCCTCTCATTTTCAACCTATATTATAGTGTAGCTGTGAAATTGCAGCATTAGATAAATGTGGTTCAGGTGGGTGATAATAAGTTAAGGGCTGCTAACTTTTTCTTGACAAGGTAGGAAATGATGGGTATTTGAGAAGTAAGGTGTTTGGAAATTAGAGATGCCTTAATTTAATTATAGGTGAAGCCGGTGCGCTTATTTTGTCGCAAAAAAAAATGCATGATTTCAGAAGATGATGCCCGCAGCTGTGCGGACAAGTCGTGTCATGCCGGCAAGAGGGTGTCCTTGAATGAGGTGAGCCCTGGAGACTGTGTTTGTGTTCGGGCTCATAAGGGGTGCAAAAAGATGCGCAGGCGCCTTCTTGATCTTGGTCTTACTCCCAGTGTGAAGGTGGATGTTGTTAGAAAAGCACCGTTGGGAGACCCTATCATGCTTAAAGTTGGTGATTTCGACCTGTTACTCAGTAAATCAGAGGCTGATCAGATCGAAGTGGAGTATGCTTCATAAATTCTTGTGAAATCAATTAGTTATCTGTATAATTTTCTTTTTTTTCGCTTTCTGTTACATCATTTACCTCATCCTTTTCTTAAAAAAAGTTGTTTAACTGCCTATTCTGCTGTTTTTTTAGTGGATTAATCTTTCTTGAAAGAGTAGCTTGGTCTCAGTTGTCAATTTTTTAGTTTTATCTGTTTAAACGAGAGTTTAGCTGGAAAAGAGAGTTTCCTGTTTTTTATCAGGTGAAATGATGCCGATTTTTCCGTCCATACAAATGCCCATCATGACAGTTTTTAATCTTCCCCTTAGCTGTGTCCATGAAGTTTTTTGTTCCCATTCTGGTGGTGGAAATTCTTTGAAAAATCCAGTGGAAAAGGTCTGAAAATGAATGATGTTGCTGCTGAACATGAATTGTTTAAGGCTTGCCAGGTAATTTTTGGTGCAGAGTTGAATATCTCTCGCCAGTTTCTGGAATATGTCCAGCTATCCGGGGTAAAGACTGCCTACCGGAAGAGAGCCAAGGAGACCCATCCTGATGTGTTGGCTGGGCAGGGAGAGTTTGCCATAAAGCGTGGCGCTCGGCAATTCCAGTCGGTGAAAGAGGCCTATGAGAGTCTCAAGGTCTATGTTGCTGCCCGGGAAAAGGGCTATTGTTTCGTTCCTATGCGTCCGCTGCGCAGAACTACCGCAGCCAGTAGTACTCCACGCCGAAAGACAACCACGACTCCCCAACAAAGTGCCAGTCAGCGTGCCAAGTGGCAGGAGTGGCAACGTAAGAGGGCTGAGGTTGCGCGTCAACAAGCTGCTTTAGCCAGGGCCAGAGCAGCTGCCAGGGATCAGGAGCGGCAGAAGCAACGGTGTAGGGCGCAACGCGCTCGACAGCAGCGACGACAAGCCACCAATAAGACCACCACATTATTTCAGGGTAATCTGCCCCAGCGCTCCATGCTTTTTGGCCATTTTCTCTACTACTCTGGGTTGGTTGATTGGCAGACCCTGGTGAAGGCTCTTATCTGGCAGCGGGCTAATCGCCCCCGTGTTGGTGAGATTGGTCTACGTTTTGGCTGGCTTTCTTCCACAGATGTTGATGGCATCATGCAAAGTAAACAGGCTCGGGATATGTTTGGTCAGGCTGCAGTGGACGGTGGTAAGCTTAGCAAGAGTCAATTACGTATGATTCTTTCCTTCCAAAAAGGGCAGCAAAAGCGGATTGGCGAGTATTTCGTCCGTCGGCGGATCTTCAACAGGCGAAAATTAGTGGAACTTCTTCATCTCTTTCAGGCTCATAACGCCAGATATAATCGTTTTCGCCGTAAGGCATCATAAGGCGCGTGCCGCGTTAGCATACAGAACAAAAGTTAGAATGGTTGCTGTTTGTTGCTGGCTTGTGGTGCCTTGCCAGGTAACACTTCTCGCAACGAATAATATCTGTTACTGTTGGGTTTTTCTTTTGCCTACTGACTTCTGACTCCTGAATTCTGTCTCTCAATGAGCTATAATAATCTTCTCTACCTTTTGGTCGTCATCTTTTTGCTGTCGGCCAGGCAGTCCCCTTCCTCTCCCCATTTTTCTCCTGCTCTTACTCTGCTTATCTTTTTGCTGAAGCTGGGCATCTTGCACCTTATCTGTGCTCGACTCTATCGTCGTGGTCGCGCCATGCTGACCAAGGATTATTTCAGGGCTGAAAAGGTGGCAGCGCTGGCTGCAATAGTTTCTCTGGCCCTTGATATCTTCTGGCTGGATGGCCTCTATTATTTTTCCCATGCGCCTTTTGCCCATACCTTACCCCTTGTTGCGCGTCTAGTGGGGTTGAGCCTCTTCTTTTTCTACCTTAGTATTGGCTGGTATTTTACGGCACGCTGTCTCGGTACCTATGGTCGTCCCCAGCGCTTTGTGGTGGATAACCTACAGGCCACTGTTCCCATTGTTTTGCCGTGGATTTTTATTTCTCTGGTCTTTGACCTACTCAGTCTCTCTAGCTCTGGGCCGTTGCACCATTTCCTGGCCGGGCAATATGGCGAGATAGTGGTTCTGGGGTTCTTTTTTTTCTTTTTGGCCATTATCTATCCTCCTTTGCTCATGCGACTTTGGCATTGTACTCCTCTGCCGTCTGGTGCTGTGCGGGATGAGTTGGAGAGTATGTGTGCAGCGCAGCATTTAGGCTATAAGGATATTATGTTGTGGCCTCTGCTTGGCGGCCAAGCTGTCACGGCTGGTGTTATTGGGTTTCTTCGACGGTTTCGCTATGTACTGGTTACACCAGCCTTACTGCAATCTTTAACGTTGCGCGAATTGGAGGCTGTTTTTGCCCATGAAATCGGCCATGTGAAACGATTTCATATGCAGCTCTATCTTTTGCTGCTCATTGGTTTCTCGGTGATCGTTGATCCTGCCCTTGATCTCATTCTATATGGTTTGGTGCAAAGCGATTTTTTGGTTATGGTGGCTGATCGCTTTGGTGTGACTTCTGGTCAGGTAATTGAAGGGACTACCACTGTTCTCATGTTGGTTTTCTTGGTTGTTTTTTTGCGTTTTGTCTTTGGTTTTTTTATGCGTAATTTCGAACGCCAGGCAGACCTGCATGCCTTTACATCCATGGCAAACTCCCTGGCTATCAGTGATGCCTTGGAAAAGGTGGCCCGGTTAAGTGGTGATATTCGTGATCTGCCCAACTGGCATCATTTTGGCATTGGTCAGCGAGTCACTTTCCTGCAAGAATGTGCCGTAAGGCCAGCCCTTGTCGGGCGCCATCATCGCAAGGTGTATCTTGCCTTGGGTAGCTATATAGCAGCTGTGCTAGTAGCTATTATGTTGCATTTCTCCCTGCCTGGAGACCTGCTTACTAAGGCGGTGGAAAATCGTGAAATTCAGCAACTCACCCTACTTTTACAGGAAGGTTCTGATAATTTACAACTGGCCTGGGCCTTGGGAGATCTTCATTATAATCGCAAGGAGTATGGGGAGGCGATAGACCGCTATAATGACGCCCTTAACCTGCACGCTGATAATGCCGAGGTGCTTAATAATCTGGCCTGGCTCCTGGTTACCTGTGAGGATGAGAGGTTTCTTGATGGCCCCTATGCCTTGCTACTAGCCCGCCAGGCGGTGCGCTTGTCCAGGTTGTCCCATATTCTTGATACCCTGGCCCATGTCTATTGGTTTCTAGATCGCCGCCAGGAGGCCATTGAGGTACAGTCAGAGGCTATAGATCGTGCCCATCCCCGTCAAAAAAATCAGTACCAGCGCACTTTGGCTGGTTGGCTCTGGCTTATGGAAAAGGATGGCCAGCTACACCCTGAGAGCGTAGCAGAGTTGCTTGGCCAGGAAGGGGAAATGGATTTTGACCTTGATGCTTTTGTGGCCGGAGAGTAGGGTTTGCCATTTTCTTTAGTTGGGCAATGTACTAGTCGTAAAGCTTAAAAAACGAATATCGAATATCGAACAAGAAATGTCGAATGATGAAGGGTGGATGATGTCTTAATTAATAAAGAAAGTACCGCCCTTCAGCTTCGGGTACTACACTTACTTACTGTTCGTTGTTGATTGTTTCCTGAGGATTCTTGAAAATATGGACGTTATCATTATCGGAGCCGGTATCTCTGGCCTGGCCGCTGGATTTTTTATTCACCGACAGCAGCCTGACATGGAGGTTGTTATCCTTGAGGCTTCTGCTCGAGTTGGTGGGGCCATTCGTTCCCATGCCTGCCAGGGCTATCTTGCCGAGTCAGGACCCCATGGTTTTCTTGATAATAAAAAGGAGAGCCAGATTCTCTTGGCAGAAACTGGCCTGGCTGAAACAGTACAAAAGGCACCCTTAGGTGATTTTCAGCGTTTTTTATGCCGATATGGGCGTTTGATTGCCTTGCCGCAGAAGCCTCAGGAACTCCTCACGACCCCCTTGCTTGGTTTGGGGGGGAAGTTGCGTTTACTGGGAGATATTTTTAAGAAACCTTTCGGTGGAGAGCCCACCATTGCCCAATGGGCTGAGTATCGTTTTGGCCGCTCTGTTTTGCCTATGGTTGATGCCGCGGTCACCGGTACCTTTTCCGGAGATTATGAGCGTCTGCTTGTTGATGCCGTCATGCCTGGTGTGCGGGATTTGGAGAAAAAGCATGGTTCTGTTCTCCGTGGCCTGCGAAAAAAGCCGAAAAAAGCCAAAAGTGGTGGGCACTTGCCTGCCATGAATAATTTTCCAGATGGCATGGAAAGCATGGCTCCGGCCCTGCAGAAGGGGCAGGATGTTCGTTTGCATACTTTGGTAGAAAGGGTGGTCAAAACTGATCAGGGCTGGCAGGTTGAGACGTCAGCAGGGATACTTTCTGCCCCTCATGTTATCATTGCTCTGCCCATGAATGGATCTCTACGCCTGTTGGCCGATAGGCGACCACCTGTTGCCATGGTGCCTGAGTCGCGGATCTGTAATGTCGCCTTAGGCTGTGCTGATACCGGCATTGTGCCCAAGGGCTTTGGGTATCTGGCCCCAGAGTGTGAGAAGCGTTTTGCCCTTGGCTGTATGTTTACGTCCCGTATGTTCCCGGGGCGTGCTCCACAGGGGAAGGTGTTGCTGGAGGCACTGGTGGGAGGGCGTCGCCATCCCGAAAAATTACAGCTCAGTGATGAGGAGCTCATTGCCGGGGTCTGGGCCGATATGGGGAAACTTCTTGATTTGCCTGCTCGCCCTGAGTTTAGCAAGGTACTACGCTCAGACAGTGGCATTCCCCAGATGGAAAAGGGTCACCCTGCCCTATTAGATTGGCGTCTACAACAGGAGCAGCTCAACCCAGGTCTACATATTTGCGGTTTTGGCTGGGATGGCATTGGTATCAATGACATGACCAGATCGGCCAGCAAGGCAGCCGAGTCTGTGTGTGGCAACAGGGGAGATGATGGGGCGGCAGAGGTGAAGCCGGTTTATTTCTAGATAACAGGATGGAAATGGTCTATTATTTTTGCTTACCCCTGCCCCCTGTAGTTAGCTTTCCACTATCAGTGTCACTGGCCCGTCATTAATTAACTCCACCTCCATCATTGCCTGAAAGCGACCCGTTTCTACAGGGACAATCTTACCAAGATGGTTGCAGAAGAATTCGTATAGATCGTTGGCCTGTTCTGGCCGTGCCGCATCACCATACGAGGGGCGTCGTCCCTTGCGGCAATCACCGTAGAGGGTAAATTGACTCACCACCAGGGCTTCTCCTTGCACATCTTGCAGGGAGAGGTTCATCTTGTCGTTGCTATCAGAAAAAATGCGTAGATTACTGATCTTGTCTGCCAGATAAGCGGCATCTTTTTCTGTATCACTCCCCGTAACTCCCAATAGGATAAGAAGGCCAGCTCCAATGTTGCCCACCAGCTTGTCCTCCACTGTGACACTGCTTTTTTTGACTCGTTGAATAACCGCGCGCATCAGTCTTGTTCCTCTCTTGTCTTTCGGGGCTGCAATCGGTTGGCCTGATGCAGGATAAGGGTTGTAGCGCAGAGAACAGCTGTCTCGGCGCGCAGGGTGAGATCGCCCAGTGACAGGGTTGCAATGTTCTGTTGGTTGAATAGGTTGATCTCTGAGGCTGAAAACCCTCCCTCTGGTCCAATGAAAAAGTGGATCTCATCGTTGTGCAGCAATGTGGGTATGTCACTGATGGTTTTCTTGGTCTCTCCCTCCCAGAAGGTGACAACTGTACCCTGCTTCTCGCTGGCAAGATCAGTTGTCAATGCAACAGGCTTAGCAATATGGATGGTTCTGGCTCTGCCACATTGTTTGCACGCCTCCAGGCAGATTTTTTGCCAACGTTCCATCTTGCGGGCAGACGGGAGAGCAGTATCACTGAAGTCACAGGTGAAGGGGTGGATATGGTCAATGCCCAGTTCGGTCATTTTTTGGATGATAAACTCCATCTTTTTGCCTTTGAGCAGGCCAAGGTGGAGGTGGATGATCGGCTTGGTCAGCGGCACATGGTGTGTCCCTGTTATCTGGACATGCACACCATTTTTTTTAACAATGAGCAGGGTCGCGTATATATCGTTTCCCTGGCCATCAAACAGGGTGATTTTTTCTCCTGCTTGCAGGCGGAGTACAGTGCTAATATGACGAGATTGCTCTTTGTCAAGCTGTATGGTTCCGGTAGGAGGGATGGTGCTGGCAAGGTAAAAGCGGCGCATGGTATCAGGCCTGGCTCTGGCTGAATAAGTAGGAGATCCACTCTCCTTCCTGCTCTTCACTAACAAGGGTCAAGCCTAGTTCGCTGAAGCTGGCAACGATGTTTTCTCCCTGGCCGCCGGCCAGGATACCAGCCAGGATGAGGGCTCCGCCTGGGCTCATGTGCTTGACAAGTTCATTTTTAAGCATGGTCAACACATCAGCGGTAATATTGGCTATGACTACCTTGAATTGGCCGTCTATGTCGGCCAGAGGTGTATTAGAGATGTCAATATTCTGCTCATTTTGCTCACAGTTACACCGTCCTGCCTCCACAGCATCTGGGTCATTGTCAACGGCAATGACCGGTGTGGCACCGAGCATGGCTGCGGCTATGGCCAGAATGGCTGTGCCTGTACCCACGTCAAGTACCGAGTTTGGTTTGCTCTCTGTCAATACTTTTTCTAGGTGGAGGAGGGCTAGGCGGGTAGAGGCATGCAGGCCAGTACCAAAAGCCAGGCCAGGGTCAATGGTAATTACCTTTTCGTTGCTGGCAGGGGAGTAAGGCTCCCACGATGGTGTGACGGTGAATAGGTTACTGATTTTTGTTGGCTTGAACTGACTCTTCCACTGTTCTGACCAATTTTCTTCAACAATGGTGGCACGGTCAATGATGATCTCCGGGGTGGTGGAGCAGATTTGCTCCAGATAATTATTTATCTCCTTGCTCTTATTGCGGTACTGTTCATCTTTCTCCAGATAGGCAATGACCATGATGCCGTTTTGTACGGTCATAGTTTCAGTGCCGTTGCTGGTAAGAAGAGTCAGTTCTGTGCTGACCAGTTCACTTAATCTGGCAGGACTTGTGACAGAAATTTTTAACCAGTGTCGTGGGGGGCGATGGGTAATGGCTGAAGACATATTTTTCGTTAAAAACCTAAGTGAAATTAGTGGGATTACTAAGAATGATAGTATAAAGTAACTATTCTGTCTTAAAAAACTACTGAGTCCTTACAAAGCATAAATGTAGGCTAACGCCACACTGTGTCTCAATAAGTTACGGGATATTGCCGCGTCAGTCAGCAAGTTCTTGCGAGACTGACAAAAAAAATGAGGAATTTTGTGTGGAAGGAGATGAAATAAAAAAACTGCTTGAGGTAGTACAGCAGGGTGGCTGTTCAGTGGATGAAGCCCTTGCTGCTCTGCATACAGTTAAGCAGCCAAGTGACCTTGACTGTGCCTGTCTGGACCATCATCGCCTGGCCCGGACAGGCCAGCCTGAGGTGGTCTTTGGTGAGAATAAAACGGCGAGTCAGATTAATGCCATCATGGCAGCGATGCTCAAGCGGCCAGGTGTTGTTATGGCCACCCGGGTAGATAAAGTAAAAGCCGCTTTTATTGTTGAGGCTCTGCCCGAGGTGATATATCACCCCAGGGCTCGTATGCTGGTGGCCCGCGCCCCAGAGGATGACGAACTGGACGGTCGTGGAGTTATTTGTGTTGTCTGTGCCGGAACCAGTGATATCCCTGTGGCCAGGGAGGCATTTGTCACTGCCAGGTGCTTGGGTAATCAAGTTGAGTTGATTCATGATGTTGGCGTGGCTGGTATTCATCGTCTCTATAATCGTCTGGAGGAGTTGCAGGATTCGTCGGTGATTATTGTGGTGGCAGGAATGGAAGGTGCCTTGCCCAGTGTAGTGGCTGGTCTTGTTACCCCGCCTGTGGTTGCAGTTCCAGTAAGTGTCGGTTATGGTACAGGATATGGTGGTATAGCCGCCTTGCTGGGGATGCTGAATAGCTGTAGCCACGGTCTGGCTGTGGTGAATATTGATAACGGTTTTGGTGCTGCCTGCATGGCGGCAGCCATTAATAAGAAATAGGGTATGCTGTAACGGGGGAGTAATGGCGGGGAACGATTATTCGAATGATTTGCCTGACAAGGCTAAGCGGTCGATATTGCGAAATTTATTTACGTCAATGATTGCCTTTGGCGGCCTGGTGGGAGTAATCTTTCCGGTGTTTGCCAAGGTGGCCCTGGATAGCGAAAAGGCGATGTCCATCCCCTTTGCCATGATGTGCGTGGGGGCAGGGTTGGCTGTGGGGGCAGTTAATTTTTGGATCTTCAAGGTGGTGGTTAAGGAGGAAATTGATCGCATCGGGGCGGGCATGGAGAAGATCAACAACGCGGTAAATGATGCCATGCAGGGTGTGCCCGGCAAGGTTGGTGATTTTCGGCTCAACGTTATCAGTGATGATATGATTGGCTCACTGGTTACCTCGTTTAACGGTATGAGCCAGGCAATTTCCGGTCGGATCAATCATGAAGCACAGATGCGCGGCTATCTGGTGAGACTGGCAGACAGTGTTGATCTCGCTAAAAATTCTAAGGTTATCCTGCAGTCGTTTATCGAGGGCAGTAATGCCACTTGTGGTGTGCTCTACGCAGCCTTTGGGCGCGAATTAGAGCTGATGACTTCTATAGGTATAGATCGCAGCAAGGACTTGCCTGTAAAAATTGACTCTCGCCAGGGTGCAGCAATGGCAGCGGTAGAAAGTCGCGAGGTACATATCCTCAATACTGAGCGAGATGGTTTGAATTGGGTGACGCAGTCATCACCCTTTGGCAAGCTCAGTCCTTCCATGGTTGCTATGGTACCTTTGGCCGTAGAGGGGGCCTGTCTGGGGCTTGTTATCCTTGGCAGTTCTGAAGAGAGGCTTGATGGCGATCGGCGACGTTTGGTTGAAGAACTCCGTGTTTATGCTGCCCCTTATCTGCAAAACGCCTTGCTTCATAAACGTATTGAGCAGATGGCAGCCATGGATGGTTTAACCGGCATCATGAATCGTCGTTTTGGCATGCGTCGTCTCAAGGAGGAATTTTCCAAGGCCATCCGTAAGGGAGACCCCCTAAGTGTCATCATGTTTGATATAGATCATTTTAAAATGGTCAATGATACGTATGGTCATGCTGCTGGAGATGCTGTGTTGCGCAGCGTGGCAGCAACTTTGGAAGAAAACATCCGGGCCGGTGAGGTGGCCTGTCGTTATGGCGGCGAAGAATTTTTACTGGTTAGTACTGACTGTGGCATTGAGGCTGCTGTCTCTCTGGCTGAGCGTCTACGTAAGGTGATAGAGGCCACCAAGGTATCATGGGAAGGTGAAACGTTATCTGTAACAATTAGTGTTGGAGTGGCAGCGTGGCCGTTGATCAAGACCTCGTTCGTAAAAGAGTTAGTTAGGGCAGCAGACGAGGCG
>JAOZSN010000196.1 GCA_029939635.1 Deltaproteobacteria bacterium | reverse complement strand
CATTGCAAACTCGTCATGTTCATTTGCCCCAGAAATAGAGAGAAAAAACGCTTCCTTCGCCCCTCCTTAGACTGACCACCATTAATCTCCGCAATCCCTTTACCCATAGTGCCTGAGGCGGTGTCACCCAACGGAGTATGGGTTAGATTTCAATGTGGAACCCTCCACGGTGCTCATTTTCTGGCCTTTACCGGCACACCCCTCTTGGGTAAAGAACGCAAGACCAGTAAGTGGTTTGGTGAATATGTCTCGGAATATAATTTTCAACAGGCCATGGAAGATCAAGCTACGGTACCACTCTTCTATGAAAAACGGGTGCCTGAGGTTCTGATCCAAAATGATGATCTCGGTGATGAGTTTTATGAATTACTGGAAGATGAAGATCTTGATGAGGCCCAACAACAGAAACTGGAGAAAAAATTTGCCAGGGAGATGGAGGTCATCAAAAGGGATGATCGTTTGACCACCATTGCCCAGGATATTGTCTATCATTTTCCACGCCGTGGTTATCTGGGTAAGGGTATGGTGGTGACGGTGGATAAATTCACAGCTGTTAAGATGTATAACAAGGTGAAACAGCAGTGGCAGGCTGAGATTAAACGGTTACGGGGGCTAATTAAATCATCAAGCAATGATCTGCAGAAGGCCAAGTTTAAGAAAATCATTAGCTATATGAAGTCGGTGGAGATGGCGGTGGTGATAAGTGACCCCAGGGCCGGGGAAGAAAAGTTTGCCAAGGTGGGGCTGGATATCAATCCCCATGCCAATCGTTTGGAGCAGTTGGATAAGCATGGTCATGATATTGAATTTAATTTTAAAGATCCTGAGCATCCTTTACAGCTCGTCTTTGTTTGTGCCATGTGGCTAACCGGCTTTGATGCGCAGACAATTTCCACCCTCTATCTTGATAAGCCCATGAAGGATCATACCCTGATGCAGACCATTGCCCGGGCCAACCGGGTGGCGGCCTATAAAATCAAAGGGCACCATGGCCAATTTGTTGAGAAGAAAAACGGCGAACTTGTCGATTATTATAATGTTTTTCGCAATATGAAAAAGGCCTTGAGCGATTACGCCCAGGGCGAAGAGGATGGTGCTGAACCGCCAGTGCAAGAGAAGGCTGAACTCTTCAATCTCCTTGATGATGCCATTACCCAGACCATTACTTTTTGTGATGAACGCAATATAAACCTCGTGGCCATTGCCGATGTAAAAGATATCTTCAAGAATATAGCCCTGTTTGAAGAATACGCTGATATCCTCTTGAGCCGTGATGAGTGGCGGAAATCGTATTATGTTTATGACAATACCGTCACCTCGCTTTATGAAGCCTGTAAGCCTGAGATATTCACACAACCAGCCAGACCGCTTATTGCCGTGATTCAATATTTACGGGGGGTGATTGATGTTCATGTTGAGCAGGCAGATATTGACGCGGTGAGCCAGCGCATTGCTGAGCTTCTTGATGAGAGTGTGGTTGTCGATGATGCCGAAAAGTTTACAACCAAAGAGCATCAGGCTGAGTATCAGATTGTCCAGAAGGGCAAGACCTGGGATCTCAGCAAGATTGATTTTGCCAGGCTCAAAGAGGATTTTGCCGAGGCTCAGTATAAAAATATTGAAATTACCGAGATGCGGGCCTTTATCGAGGATAAGCTCCGCCAGATGTTGGAGCAGAACCATAATCGCATTGATTTTGCCCAAAAGTTGCAAGAGATTGTCGATAAATATAACTCTGGTGGTTCTGCCACTGAAAATTACTTCGCTGACCTGATGACATTTGCCGAAGGTCTGAAGGAAGAGGATGAGCGTCATGTTCGGGAAGGCTTAAGCGAAGATGAGCTGGAGTTGTACGATACCCTGCGCAAGGATAAGCTGACCCAGGCCGAAGAGCAAAAGGTGAAGTTGGCTGCCAAACATCTAATAACTCGTCTGTTGGATGAACATCCCAAGGTGCTGGTTCAGGATTGGTGGAAGGATAGCCAGACTCAACAACGGGTGAAGGCTGCGGTGGAAGAGGTTTTGGATGAGGATTTGCCTAAATCGTATGATCGGGTACTCTTTAAACAGAAGGCAGACAAGGTTTTTGATTTGATTGTTGAGTTTGCCGCAAGTAGTAGGAAGTGGGCAGCTTAGGGGGTGTGGATAAATGACTATTTTACATAAAGTAATTCTTGATCTCAGTTTGGAGGATCTGCGGCGCTGGGCAGGCAGCAAGATTCTTAATCGTGGTAAATCGTATCAGCAACATGTCTACGATCTGGCTCGGACAGAGGATGGCGGTCTGCTGGCTTCGGTATCCGGCACTGATGAGTATGAAACCTGGGTGGGCGTTGATGATGGTGCTCTGGATTATTTCTGCACCTGTCCCTATGACTGGGGAGCCTGCAAGCATACGGTGGCAGTGATTCTGAAAGGCTTGGCCATGGTCAAGGCGGGTGAAAAAATTCCTTTGGCAGAACCGGATGATGAGCGGAGCCGATTCATGGATGCAGAGTTTAGCAATGATGATGAAGAAGATTTTGATGAATGCGGTCAGATTATCGATGTTGAAACAGCAGTAAAACCAATCCTGCAAAAGAAGAAAAAGGCAGAGCTGCTGGCAATGCTGCTTGATTATGCCCAGAGATTCCCTGAGGTAAAACAGACTATTCTGGAGACAGACCAGCTGCAAAGTGGTGATGTGGGTAAGCTGGTCTGTGCTCTGGCTGCCGAGATTGAAGAGGTTACTGGAGAGGATGCTTATTATGACCATTGGCGGGATGCAGGCAGTCTGCCCGACTATACTCATATTCACCAGCAGCTCGCCGCCCTGCTTGCCAAGGGGCATGCCGATGAAGTGGTTCAACTTGGTCAACAACTCTGGAAGCAGGGCTGTGAGCAGGTGGGGCAATCACACGATGATGGCGAAACAGCTGATGAGGTGGCGGATTGTATGGCTATTGTTTTTGAGGCGGTTGAGACTTCCTCCATGGCCAAGGCTGAACAGTTGCTCTGGTTCATCGATGTCTTTCTGGAGGATGAATATTCCATCAGTGATGAGGGGCAGGAGTATGTTTATGCAGACCATTATCAAAAGAAACATTGGCAGAAGGTGGCCAAGGCTCTGGAGATTCGGCTGGCCAAAACAGCAAAACCAAAGGACAAGGATGATTATTCCGGCCAATATCGCCGGGAAGGGATCATGAACTGGCTCATCACCGCCTTTGAAAAAAGCGGTCAGCAGGAACAGGTTCTACCGTTGCTGGAAAAAGAGGCCCACACCGTGCAATGTTATGGCCGCCTGGTTGATCTGCTTCTGGAAAGGGGCGAGAGTAACAAGGCTCGGGACTGGTGCATCAAGGGTTATGAACGCACCAGGGAGAACGCCACGGGGATTGCCGCACGGTTGCAAGAAAAATTGCGGGAGTTGGCCCGGCAGGAGCATAACCCGGAATTGGTCGCTGCCTATCGGGCTCAGGACTTTTTTAGCCGATCAGGTTTATCAAATTATCAGGAACTGGCCAGGGCCTGTGAGGCCGTGGGGTGCTGGCCGGCTGTCCAGACAGCGGTCATGATATTTTTAGAGACTGGTCAATTACCTGATCTTACGGGGAAAAACAAGAAATGGCCTCTGCCTGCCCCGGAGATTGACCCTAGTAAAAACAGCAGTTTTCGCCAGGATTTTCCACTCTATGGAGCGCTCATTGATATTGCTATCCATGAGAAGCGATTTGATGATGTCGTTGGCCTCTATAAGCAATCACAAAAAGGAAATCGCTGGTATACCGCCAGGGACAAGGAGGTGGCTGAGGCCGTGGCCGTAAGTCATCCCGAGGTTGCTCTGGCTATCTGGCAGCAATTGGCTCTGAACCAGATCGGGCAAGTGAAACCCAGTGCCTATGCGGTGGCAGCCACCTATCTTGCCAAAATGCGCCGAGTGTATAAGCAAACCAGGCAGTTGAGCAAATGGCAGGTTCTTATGACAACCATCCGCACTGAGCACAAGAGGAAAATCCGTCTGCTGGAGATTTTAGATGGGCTGGAAGGCAAAAGGCTTATTGATTAGGGTTCGTCAAAAATAACATGGCTTTTCTGTTATTTTTTGACAGAGGCTTAGCTATTTATTTTTTCTTTACATAGTGATATCGGCATTGAAAGATGACAACCATATCATCAAGAGGCTGATAAACAATCCGATGCTCGTGGTTGATACGGCGTGACCATTTACCAGCCAAATTGAATTTTAAGGGTTCTGGTTTACCTTGTCCTGTCTCTGGATGGCGTTTGATGTCCTTAATGAGTTGGTAACGTAGAAAAAGAGAGACCTGTGGCATAAAGTAGTACAAAAATGCCCTC
>JAOZSN010000062.1 GCA_029939635.1 Deltaproteobacteria bacterium | reverse complement strand
GGTTGGGAAGGCGCAGAATGAGATTGATCCGGGAGTCAGAAGACCTGTCTGGAAAAAAGGTAAATAGTGTTGGTCTCCGTGGACATGAGACTTTCGTTTATTCGCAGGAAACAGGGAATCCTCGGATCATTAATCAAATGGTTCGGGGTTTTTTTATGCCAAAGCTCCTGGACAGCTAAATGGTGTTTGATGAGTTTCTTATGAAGTTAGGGAGGTTGTCTTGCTTAAGATGATTTTTCAACCACCAACCGTCAACCGTAAATTTATGTCTTCTTCTAACACATACTGGCTCCTTCTTGGTGGCCTGTTGCTCGCCACTGTGGCTGCGATATTGCTCGCCACTGGTATGGGCTATATGCAGGTTTCTGCTACTGATATCATTAATGTGGTTGTCTCGAAGCTCTTCAATAATCCCACTCTGCTGGCCGGTCTTGACCAGACCGTACCCTTTGTGGTTATGGATGTCCGCTTACCCCGTATCCTGACGGCCACCCTGGTGGGAGCTGGTCTGGCCATGAGTGGTGTTATTTATCAGGGCATTCTTTTGAACCCCCTGGCCGACCCTTATACCTTAGGTATCTCCTCTGGAGCCGCCTTTGGTGCCTCCCTGGCCCTGCTGGCTAACCTTACCCTGATTGGCTCCTTTTCTGTTCCCCTCTTTGCCTTTGCCGGGGCCGTGGCAACCCTCTTTGTTGTTCTTTCCCTCTCCACCTTTAATGGCCAGATGTCGGCCAATACCCTTATCCTTTCCGGGGTTATTGTGGGGGCTATTCTTTCGGCTGGCATCAGCTTTTTGAAATACCTGGCTGACGAGCAGGTGGCGGTTATAATCTTCTGGCTTATGGGCAGCTTTGCCTCCAGAACCTGGGCTGATGTCTGTTTTGTTGGCATCGCCCTGGCCATTGGCTGTGTCATCGCTATTTATTATGGTCGGGATCTCAATATCATGAGCCTGGGGGGGCGTTCTGCCGATGCCCTGGGCGTTGATACGGCCCGCACCAGGATGATATTGCTGCTTACTGCCTCCCTGGTTACTGCGGTGTGTGTGGCTGTCTCTGGTATTATTGGTTTTGTCGGTCTCATCGTCCCCCATCTCATGCGTTTTGTGGTTGGGCCTGATAATCGTAAATTGATCCCTGTCTCCATCCTGGCTGGGGCCATTTTGCTCCTCATGGCCGATACCGTCACCCGGGCCGTGTTACCGGTCGAGGTGCCCATTGGCGTACTCACCGCCCTTATTGGCGGCCCATTCTTCTGCCTGATTTTTAGGAAAAGGCAGCGGGGTATCCGTTTTGAGTAACGACTATCAGCTTATTGATGCCAGCTTCAGCTACGGGGAAACCCGTGCTTTGCATAGCTTGAATAGTACCCTGCCAGCAGGTAAGTTTTATGGCATTGTTGGCCCTAATGGCTGTGGTAAGACCACCCTGCTTGATTTGCTCATGGGCAGTAAGCTGCCAGAACAGGGTAGTGTTATGTTTGGCGGGCAGGCCATTGCCTCCTATCCTCGTCGTGATCTGGCCCGTCAGGTGGCCTTGGTGCCACAAGATTTTGCCATTGGCTTTGCCTATACGGTGGAAGAGGTGGTGCTCATGGGGCGTCACCCCTATATCAACCGCTTTGCCTCGCCCTCTGCTGAGGATTGGCAGGCCGTGCATAGTGCCATGGATGCTATTGGTATCCGTCATTTCAGCGATCGTTATGTTAATGAGCTATCTGGTGGTGAAAAGCAGCGGGTGGTGGTGGCTCGTGCCCTGGCCCAGGATACAGCGGTGCTTCTTTTTGATGAGGCTACCTCAAATCTTGATGTGCAGTACACCCTGCAGATTTTTAATGTTGCCCGCTCGCTGGTGTCTGAGCAGGGGCGCACCGTCATTGCCGTGATTCATAATCTTAATCTGGCCGCGGCCTATTGTGATGAGATTATTTTTTTACAGCAGGGGACTATTCACAGCCATGGCCCAGTGGATAAGGTCTTGAACCCGGCCACCATAGAGGATGTCTTTGGTGTTGAGGCCCAGGTTCGCCTTGATTCCTTCAGCCAGACCCAGCAGGTTTCATATCGGTACGGTGCTAGATGAACCAGGTAATTACTCTTATCTGCTGTCTGCTTCATGGGGGGCCAGATGACAGCTAAGGCCATGATTATTGCCGGTACCCATTCTGGTTCTGGTAAAACAACCATAGCCTTAGGTCTGATGGCAGCCTTGGCGCGCCGTGGTCATACGGTACAGCCCTTCAAATGTGGGCCGGACTTTATTGACCCCTCTCTCCATAAGCTGGTGACCGGTATTACCTCACGTAACTTGGATTGTTGGATGGCTGGGGAGGATTTTACCAGGCACTCCTTTCAATGTCATGGTAAGGGGGCTGATATCTCTATCATTGAAGGGGTGATGGGTATGTATGATGGTGGAGATTCATCTAGCGCAGCCCTGGCTCATTTCCTGGGTGTACCGGTGGTTCTGGTGCTTGATGTTCAGTCAGCTGCGGAGAGTGCGGCAGCAGTACTCAAGGGTTTTGAATCCGTTGATCCGCAGGTGGCTCCCAAGGGTGTTATCCTTAACAGAATTGCCAGTGAACGTCATCTTGAGCTGGTGAGCGAGGCCATCAATGAACACTGTCAGGCAGAGATCTTAGGATATATTCCCCGAACTCTCAACTTCAGCATGTCGGAACGTCATCTTGGCCTGCATATGGGTGATGAAAACCCTCTCTCCTCTGAGGCCATTAGCCAACTTGCTGAGACAATTGCCGAACATGTTGATCTTGATCGGTTTATGGAACTTGCAACCCTGTCTGTCCCGGTGCAGCATGATGAATCTCCACAAGTGGAGGTGACTGTCAACGTTCGTATTGCTGTGGCCCGTGATAAGGCTTTTTGCTTCTATTATGAGGATAATCTCGATTTGTTGCGGAAGAACGGGGCTGAGCTTGTCTTTTTTTCACCCCTGGCAGATCATGTCCTTCCAGCTGATATTCAGGCCATTTATCTTGGTGGTGGATATCCAGAGTTATATGCCCGCCAGTTGGCCGAAAATAAGAGTATGCTGATTGCTTTGAGGCAATGGGCTGAGGATGATGGGCCAATCTACGCTGAGTGCGGTGGCTTCATGTACTTGAGCCAGGGCATTTTAGATCATGATGGGCAGCAGCATGCCATGGCCGGGGTCTTTCCGGTTCAGTCCAGAATGGAGAGCAGGCGGGCAAGTCTTGGGTATCGGGAAATTTATCTGCAGCAGGAATCCTTCTTTGGGCCGGCTGGTACCATTATGCGCGGGCATGAATTTCATTATTCTCTCATTGATGAGATGCCAGCAGAGATAGGAAGAGTATACAGGGTTAACAATGGTACAGAAGAGGGCTACAGATATAAAAATGTGCTGGGTGGTTATATGCACCTTCATTTTGGGTATTCGCCCCAGGTTACGGCACAATTTATTAAACAGATTGGATTCTAACTTGAGGCTTAGGCATCATAGCCATATATTATATTGTGATTACCACTAATCTTCAGCTTGTTTCAAAGTCATTCCCGCCTTCGCGGGAATGACAGGTAGACATCTCTTATTTATCATGCAATTCCAGCTTGTTATCGTAGTGCCGTATCAATTGGCTGAATTTCGATGGTAATCACATATTATATTAACTTTATTGACATTATTTCATATGTCGTTTAGATAGTTCAAAAAAATATTCAGATGCTCGTGATAGAGCTTAAAAGGGAAGCCGGTGTAAATCCGGCACGGGCCCGCCGCTGTGACCGGGGACAAATTCTGCACAAAAGCCACTGACCTTAATTGGCAATTAGAAATTAGGAATTAAAAATTAGAAATTGCGGTGTTATCTCTTTAGATAACTTCCAAAATTTCTCATTCCTCATTACTAATTTCTAATTTTTTTACCGGGTTGGGAAGGCGCAGAATGAGATTGATCCGGGAGTCAGAAGACCTGTCTGGAAATATAACTGTCTGTGCCGGAGAAAAGGCGCAGCAGAATGGGTACCCTCCGTGGACACGAGGTGCAATGCTCATACGTTATTCGTGGAAAATCAGGGAATCCTCGAATCAATATTATATTGGTTCGGGGATTTTTTTTGCCTTAGGGGCAGCCATCTCCGGACTATGAAAAACAATTAGGAATTAGGGATTAAAAATCAAGGTACTTGTCATATTGTCTAGTTCCTTAAATTACTCATTTCTAATTCCTAATTCTTAATTGTCTTACTAAGGAGATACGAGATGAAAAAGAAGATTCAAGCCGCCCTGGCCCTGTTTGTTATGACCACCCCGGTTCTTGCCTTGGCAGATCAGCAAAATGATAAGCAAACCACCCTAGATGAGGTGGTGGTTACGGCCACCAAGACCGTTGAGAAAAGAAGGGATGTTCCCAATGCCGTTATAGTCAAAGATGCCCTTGATCTGGAGGATTCACCGGGGCAGGGTATAGGTGAACTGCTGGCCAATGAACCTGGTATTGATTGGCGAACATATGGTAATTATGGCGGCGCAGCTCAGACCATAAATATTCGTGGTATGGGTAGTCAAGCCACCCAGGTCTTTTTGAACGGTATAAATCTTAATTCCCCCTCCCTTGGCTCTGCCGATATTGGCCGTTTGCCCATTAATGGCATAGAAAAAATTGAGGTGGTTAAGGGGGGTGGCTCGGTGCTTTATGGCACTGGTGCCATGGGTGGTACCGTGCATCTTGTCAGTAAGGATCCTGAGCGTGATCAAATGATTGCCAAGGCTAAGGTTGGCTATGGCAGCCAGCAAAGCTACGAGCTATCGGCAGAACATGGGATGTTTGTTGCGGATAACTTGGGTTATTATCTCACTGCCACCAGAAAAGAGACCGACGGTTTTCGCGATAACAGCGATTTAGAACATAATGATCTTTCTATGAAGTTGCTTTTTGATATGCCTGAAAAAATTCACGTTTCATTTTTTACAACTTATATTGATCGTGAAAATGGTGTGCCTGGGGTCAAGCCTCCTGAGGGAACCGCAGCCCATAGTATCAATGGTACTGTGCTTTATAATGACCAGGCTGCCAGCCTGGTGAATAAAGGGGAAAGTGAAGATTGGCATAATGTTTTGGAGTTTAAGGCCCATGCCTCGGATTTTGTCGATCTGACCATGCGAACAGATTACTCAGATATGCAGCGTTATAGTCTGACTCGGTATAATAGTAGCGGCACAGGTGTAGAGACCTGGATCAGTAATAAAAATACCGGGCTTGAAGGTTTTGTGGACTGGCATCCTGTTAAACCTCTAACCGTTTTGGCTGGCGGGCAATATCGTGACTATGATTCTGAAAATGAGCAGGGGACTATTGATGCCTTTGGTGGTTCGGTAGCAGGTTCACGTTCCACGGTTGAAAGCAGTGTCTTCAGTCATGCTGCCTATGCTGAGGCGCAATATCGGCCCAGCACTTATGTGAAAATATTGGCAGGTGTTCGGAATGAAAATCACTCAACTGCTGGCTCTGATGTTGTTCCCCGTTTGGGTTTGGTGGTCAATCCCTTTGTAACTACGGCAATAAAACTGAGCCACGGAAAACATTTTCGTGCCCCCACCATCAATGATCTCTTCTGGCCTGATACAGGTTTTGCCAAGGGTAATACCGCCCTTGTGGCCGAGAGTGGTTGGCATAGTGATATTAGTTTGGATCAGTCACTGTGGCATGACAAGGTGATGCTGACCCTTTCATACTTTCAGACTGATATTGATGATAAGATTGCCTGGGCAGAAGACCCCAGTGACCCTAATGTTATAGGTTTTGGCGGTTATTGGAAGCCGAGCAATGTCAATAAATTTGAGAGCAAGGGCCTTGAGTTTGGTTTTACCATAAAACCTACTGACCCTTTACGCATTGCCCTAAGCTATACCTATCTTGATGCCAGGGAAGAGAAGGTGGCTGGTGCCTGGCGCCAGGCCACTAATACAGCGGATAATACCTTTAAGGCCGATGTTGGCTATCTTTTCTCCTTTGGTCTCTATGGCTCCATGGTGGTGCGTTATGTTGATGAGCGCCCATCTGCCTATGCCAATGATTCTGCTCTAACTCCAGAACATGTCTTAGATTCATATTGGACAGCGGATATCAAATTAAGTCAGAGCCTGGCTGATCACTGGCTTTTTACCCTGACTACCTTAAATATATTTGATGAGGAGTATGACACCAATTCCAGTGATTTTTATGGGGCTAGCTTTCCGTCCACAGCTAACTGTGGTTATCCTGGGGTCGGAAGATCTTTCTTTGTTTCCGTAGGCTATGAGTTTTAATAGGGGCTTAGATCACTCTTTCCTGGTCTCGTCTTTGTTGCTGAGGATATTTGCTGTTAAAGGCGGGGCCAGATTTCGTATTTAATGTAGCGCCAGGCGGTTAGCGGTCAGCTTAGGTATAGCCTATCGTCCGCGAATATGGTGTTATGGTCTATGTACAGGAGAAAAATGAAACAATTAAAAATAGTTATCCTGCTTTTTTTGCTAATGCCTTGTTTGCTACAGGCAGCAGAGTTTCCCTTTAATTTTACGGACTCCACTGGCAAGGAGGTTAATCTAGCAAAACAACCAAGTCGAGTGGTTTCGTTGGTACCATCGGTCACCGAGATGTTATTGCGCCTGGGGGCGAGCGATTCTGTTGTCGGTATTACCTATCATTCTGTCTTGCCGTCCCAGGCCGCAGGGAAAGAGATAGTTGGTGGTTTCTTTGAACCAAATTTGGACTCAATTGCGGCCTTAAAACCAGATGTTATCTTTTATGATGCCATCCAAAAAAATGTGTTGCCGCGTTTTGAGGGCAAGGTAACCCTTGTTCAACTTTCAACCCGCTCCATTGCGGCAAGTTATGCTGATATTGAACTTCTCAGCCATATCTTTAGCAAACAGGAGAGGGGAGCGGCAATCATTGCTGAGGAAAAAAGGCAGTTGGCTGTTATGGCCCAAAAGGTCAGTAAGATCCCTGCCAGGAATAAAAAACGGGTCATGCGCTTTATGGGACGTGATAAGATTATGGCCCCGGGTGATGACTCATTTCAAAATGATTATATCCGCGCTGCTGGTGGCATTGCTCCTAGTTTTGGTCGTACTGGCAACATCCTCTCGGTTACTCTCAAGGAGTGGCAAGAGTTCAATCCCCAGGTGCTTTACGCCTGTGGTGGTGATCGCCAGATCATACCTCTCTTGAACCAGCCTGGCTGGCGTGATGTTGATGCGGTGCGCAATAAACAGATTCTTTTCTTTCCCTGCGATCTTACCTGTCGGGCTTCCACCCATCCCGGCTATTTCACCTCATGGCTTTCAGCCCGAATCTATGGTGCTGAATATGGTGATCCCCAAAATTATGTCCTGCCAGAGCAGGTGGTCAGTCGAAAATCTATTGCCCTTGATCTTCCTTATGTTGCCAAGGCAGAGGTTATCAGCAGTGACATAAAAGATTTTCGTAATAAAACCTTGGCACTCAGTTTTAAGCAGCCCATGACGATTGTCTCTACTCTGGCTGGCCAGCGCAGTGGTATAACCACGGTGGCTAATCATTATTTTCCACCACCATCATGGGGCCTTGGCCATGAGCAGGGATTAAGCCCTCTCCGCGCCACTACCCTGTCTGTTCTTGGGTTAAAAGATAACTCCACGGCCATGCTTTTTACTGGGGCTGATATTGATAACCTGGCATTGGTGAAAAAGAGCTATAAGGACATGGAGGTTACTGCCCTGGTCACCGCTGGAGTTCTTGGTAATGCGGTGCGGATGAGTGCAGATACGGGCAGTTTTTACGAACCAGACCAGGTAGGTCGGCATAAAAAACCTGGAACCATTAATATCCTTTTGCTCAGTAATATGAAGCTCTCTCCACGGGCCATGACCAGGGCCATTATTTCGGCCACCGAGGGTAAAACCGCTGCCCTGCAGGATATGGATATCCGCTCCAGCTATTCACGGCACACAAATCAAGCAACTGGCACAGGCACTGATAATATCATTGTTGTTGAAGGTACTGGTATGGCTATTGATGCCAGTGGTGGTCATAGCAAGATGGGTGAGTTAATGGCCTCGGCCGTCTATGATGGTGTTCAGCAGGCTGTTCTTAAGCAAAATGGGGTAATTTCTAAACGACCAATCTTTCAGCGCCTTAAAGAACGTAAAATAAGCCTGCAGGCAATTTGTAATGATTTTAGTAGTAAAAACAAGGCCAGCCATCTTCGTCAGAAACTGGAAGCATTATTATTACAGGCCCAATATGCCAATTTCTTAAAGGCGATTATGGCCATAAGTGATGATTACGAAAAAGGCTTGGTGGAAGATCTATCAAGTGTTGATCTTTGGTGCCAGGCAGTAGCAACTGATATAGCTAGCAGGCCGGTTACCATAAATGACAAGGGGCTTAGTGGCTTGACGCCTGTGTTAAGAAAAGGGTTAGCGGCTTTGTTAACTGGAGCCAGTAGTCAAGGATCTTGATCTGCAGCTAACGCTGTCTGAGAAATTGCAATGAAAGTAAATTCAGCCTCATCAAGTACTGTTAGCTATGAATGAAATCAGCAGAAAATGGGTGTTATTTCTTTTTGTGATTGTCCTGGTTAGCCTCTGTTGTCAATGCGCCTGGGCCAAGGGGGCCAGGCGCATTGTCTCCTTAGGGCCGACGAATACTGAAAATGTGTTTTTGCTTGGTGCTGGGGATCGTTTGGTGGGCAATACCAGATATTGTGTCCGTCCCGAGGCTGCTCGGCAGAAGGCAAAGATCGGTTCTGTTATGCAGGTCTCAATTGAAAAAATCATCAGCCTGCAACCAGATCTTATTCTTGCCACTGCCATGACCCAGCCGGCCCAGGTACGACAATTACAACAGATTGGCTATCAGGTGGTTCGTTTTAATCAACCCACCTCCTTTGTCGAAATATGTAGTCATTTTATTGAGCTTGGCAGGCTGTTGGGTCTGGAAGAGCATGCCAGGCACATAGTTGCTAAGGCTCAAAAGGATGTTACCTTAATCCAACAGCGGATTGCCGGACTGCCTCCCCAGAAGGTCTTCCTGCAGATTGGCACAACCCCTCTCTTTGGTTCCACACCAGAATCCTTTACCCATGATTTTATCAGACTGGCTGGAGGAATAAATATCCTTGCCGACCAGGGACGAGGCACAACAAACAGGGAAAAAATCATTGCCCATAATCCAGACCTGATTATTATCGCCATCATGGGTTCAGAGTCTGGCATTGCTGCCGAAGAACAGTTCAAGTGGCAACAGATCCCTGTCCTTAAGGCTACGCAGGCCAAGCGCATAGAGGTAATTAATCCAAATCTCGTTTGCAGCCCCTCGCCTGCTACCTTTGCCCAGACCTTAGGCGTTATTGCCGAGCTTATTCACCCTGTATCGGCTGCGCCGAAATTAGGAATTAAAGATTAGGAATTAGGAATTTAATGAAGGTATACGAAGTAATGCAAAATGGTGGGCCGGTGATGTGGCCGCTGCTCCTTTGTTCCCTGGTGGTGCTGACCGTTATTGGTGAACGATTGTTGTTCTGGTTGCAGATTCAGCGCCGACGTAAGCGCCAGCTAATGGATGAAATTTTGCAGCTTGCCCAAAACGGTGACTGGCAGACAATCAAAGAAAAATCAAATGGTTGTGATGATCATGTTATCCGCATGCTTAATGTTGGTATCCTCCATCGTGACTACGATATGGGCAAGGCCATGGAAGCTGAGGCCCAGCAAGTGGTAAAAAAGATGTCCCAGTTTATGACTGTGCTGGACACCATGATCACAGTGACCCCACTGCTGGGCATCCTGGGTACGGTGATCGGCATTATTTCTTCCTTTGAGATGCTGGGGGCAGGGGGCATCAGCGATCCTAAACTGGTAACCGGCGGTATTGCCCAGGCCCTGATTACCACGGCCACTGGTCTTGCCATCTCCATAAGCACGGTATTTCCCTACAATTATTTTAAATGTCGCATTGAAGACGCGGTACATGTCATGGAAAAATACGCCACCAGTCTGGAGGTGGTGTATGGGAAATTAGCAGACAGGGGGCAGGAATTACCGTGAAGGTATCTCGTTCCCAGATAGCCTCACCCCGTATTGAGATGCTGCCGTTGATTGATATTGTCTTTCTGCTGCTGGTCTTTTTTATCTATGCCATGCTCTCCATGGCTGTTCATCATGGCCAGGCCGTTGATTTGCCTACCTCCAGTAGTGCTGCTTTGGAGATGGAGGAGGCCGTCAGTATTACCATTCAGGCCACAGGATCGGGTGTGCTGCTCTTTGTTGATGATGAGCCGGTGAGTCTGGAGCATTTGCAGGTCCGTTTGCAAGACAGGGTGGCAGAAGGCCAGGATGGCGACGATCCTGAGGTGCAGATATTCGCCGATAAATCAGTTTCCTACCAGGAGTTATTCCAGGTGATGGATTGCATCCAACAGGCTGGGCTGAGACGTATCTCCCTGCAGGCAGAAAGGGGCGTGGGGGTTGATGCAAGTGCGGAGGTTGGCAAGCCGTGATCGGAGCAAGCAAGCGTCTCTTGCCTGCTGGTCTGCTTGCTCTGGCTATGCATGGGGCTTTTCTTTCCTGGCAACTGGGGAAGAAGCAGGTAGTCAGGCCCACAGCCTTACCCATACAATCTATTGCTGTGTCGTTAGGGGCAAGGCCACGCGCCCAGGAGCCGCCAGCGCCAGTCAAAAAGTTAGATGAGCCTGTTGAACAGAAGGTGGTTGAGCCAGCAGTTATTGCCGAACCAGAAGTAGTTGAATCGCCTCCACAAGTTCCTCCTCGTCCTAAACCTGTTGCGTTAGCAAAACAGCAAATTCCACCAGTGCCGCTCGTAAAAGAGCAACCTGCAAAGGTTATCTCTCCCCCTGTGGCAGCACCCCCGCCTGCCCACAGCACTGCCCGTGAAAATACTGAACCACCTGTTGCTGAGCCAGGGGTGGGGGATGATAGCAGCAAGGCCAATAGTGCTGCTATCATCCAGCAGGCCGCACCCCTCTACCAGGTCAACCCACCGCCCAAATATCCCCGTCTGGCCCGCCGCCGTGGTTTGCAAGGTGTTGTCTTGTTGGAGGCCTTCATTGACGTTTCAGGAAGGGTGGCAGATCTCCGGCTCTTTACTTCCAGTGGCCATTCCAGCCTGGATCGAGCTGCCTTGAAGGCTGTCCAGCGTTGGCGCTTTTCACCAGGCACCATTGGCGGCACTAGCCAGGAGATGTGGGTGAAGGTGCCGGTGCGCTTTGTGTTACATTAGCTGAGGAAAACTGGGCAGCATATGAAAGCCATTAATAACAATCTCCCCCCTCCTGTGCTGCCGGAAAGCTCTTTTTCATAGTTTATTTTCCCAGATAAGTTTGGTTGGATAATATCAGTCCAGCCATTCATAGGTCTCAATGGTGGCGGGATCACATTTACAGCAGCCCTTGGCGCAGCCAATATTATTGGCATGGTGGCGTACCTTGCCCTTGCTCAGCCATTTAGCCAACATGGGCCGGAGGGTCTCCGGCTCCATGTTGAAATGAAAGGCCATATCCTGTAATGGTGACATCTTGCGGGCCATCAGGTATTTTTTTAATTCTGTTAAAATCATATCTTAACCCCAGCCAGCACAGCTTTGGACGATCTCTCCTTTCTTTTTCCCAGTTGCCCCATGGCAATAAGCAAGGCTGTGAAAAGCACCAATTCCACTGCAATCCAGCCCAGGGAAAAGCCTGGATGTTGGTTGAATGTGGCCAGCTGATAGAAAGTGGTGGAGGCCATATAGGCCAGCAAGGTTGTCCAGCCACCGGCAAAGAGGGTCCAGAGCAGATTAGTCTCCCGGTAGACCGCCGCAATGGCCGCAGAGCAGGGAAAGTAGAGCAGAATAAAGAGCAGATAGGAAAAGGCTGCCACCTTGGAGCCAAACAGGGTAACCATGGAACCAAAGGTAGAGGTGCTTACTTCCTGCTCTTCAGCGGCCCCTGCAATGGTGGAAACCTCACCCACTGATAGACCAAGGGGGTCGGTCATGGTACCTGCCACTTCTGCGAGATTTGCTGGAATAGTGGCAAAGGACTCGCCCAGGGCAGCCAGCAGGTTAAAAGACTCCTCATCCTCGCCCTCGCCCTCGCCCTTTTCTATTGCATCCAATTGAGAGTAGAGAGAGTCAAGGGTACCCACCACGGCTTCCTTGGCAAAGATACCGGTAAAGATACCGACGGTGGCCGGCCAGTTATCCTCTGTAACACCCAAGGGTTTCAGGACTGGGGTAATGGTTTTACTCATGCTGGCCAGGACTGATTCACTGGAGTCCTCATTGCCAAAACTGCCATCCGTACCTACTGAGTTAAAGAAACTTAAGACCATGATAACCGGAATCAGGACCTGGCCGGCCTTAAAGATAAAGGTGGTCAGACGATCCCAAGTGCGCAGTAAAACTGACTTCAGGGTGGGCAGATGGTAGGGCGGTAACTCCATGACAAATGGTGTTACTTCCCCTTTAAGCAGGGTATTCTTCAAGATCAGACCAGTGAGCACGGCAAAGCCGATACCAATAAGGTAGAGCAGGAAGACAAGATTCTGGCCACCAGTGGGGAAAAAAGCAGCGGCAAACAGGGCATAGACAGGTAGCCTGGCCCCACATGACATGAAGGGATTCATCATGATAGTTAAGGTGCGATCACGCTCATTTTCCAGGGTGCGGGCCGCCATGATGGCCGGCACATTACAACCAAAACCCACCAACATAGGGATGAATGATTTACCTGGTAGGCCCATAACCCGCATTGCTCTATCCATGACAAAGGCAGCTCGCGCCATATAGCCGGAATCCTCCAGATAGGAGAGGAAGAGGAACATAAAGCCAATGGGCGGGATAAATGTAGCCATGGTCTGGATGCCGCCGCCAATACCACCAGCCAGGATGGTGGTCAACCAGACCGGAGAGCCCATGCTCTCCAGCAGGGCACCAAGGCCATCCACAAAGATGGCCCCGACAAAACCATCAAAAAAATCAATAAAGGCCCCTCCAAGATTAATGGTAAACATGAACATCAGATACATGGCAGCCAGAAAGATGGGGATGCCCCAGATACGACTCAAGACAATATTGTCAATTTTATGGGACAGCTCTGTGGTAACTTGGCTGGTTTTCTGCACCGTGTCAGCGGTCAGCTCGGAGATAAACCCGTAATGGCTGGAGGCCACAATGATGTCTGGTTCTTCATCAAGCTCATCTTCCACCCGGTTTTGAAGTTTGGTCAAGGGTTCATGGATGGTCCAGTCCACCATCTTGATGGCCCCTTCATCACCCTCTAATAATTTGGCAGCCAACCAATCTGCATCCAATAGGTTGGCCTTGGCCTCCTTGGTAATCAAGGGCATAAGTTCTGCCATGGCCTTGCTGAACGGTTCAGGATAGCTCAGGTTTGTCGTAGGTATCTTTTTGTCCAGGGCGGCCTGGTGAATGGCCTGTTTCAACCCGTCTAAACCCTCAGCTTTATTAGCCACAATGGGTATCACTGGGATGCCCATTTTCTCAGCAAGGCCAGCAATATCAATGGCGATCTGTTTGTCCTTGGCCACATCCATCATGTTCAAGGCAATGAGCATGGGCACCTTCATCTCCATCATCTGACTGGTGAGATACAGGTTACGTTCAATATTAGAGGCATCAACAATATTGACGATGAGATCCGCCTCATGGGCCATGATATAATCCCGGGCCACCTCCTCATCCACCGAAGAGGCGGTCAGTGAATAGATACCAGGCAGATCAACCACCTCCACCCTATTGTTGTTATGACTGTAACTACCAGACTTACGGTCAACCGTAACCCCTGGCCAATTACCCACCCGTTGCCTGGCACCGGTTAAGGCATTAAAAAGGGTGGTTTTGCCACAGTTAGGATTTCCAGCCACGCCAATGATAAATGGTTTCATGCCACACCCTCTACGTTTAAGGCCTCGGCCTCGGTTTTTCGTAAGGAAAGGGCAAAGCCACGCACCTCAATCTCCACCGGGTCACCCATGGGTGCCACCCTGGTTACGGAAAACGCTGTACCCTTAACAAGTCCCATGGCCATTAACTTCTGGCGATATAGTTTGCTGCCCTTGGAAAAGCCAACCACCTTGCCGGTCTGACCGGTTGCTAAATCTGCTAATTTCGTATTCATCTCTTTCTATTTTCTCCCTTTGGATTACCTTTTTCGAACCCGCCCGCCCTCCGGCGACCAACTACTAAATCAACAACTAACGGACATATATCTTCTGGGCCATCCCCCCACCAAGGGCATAGCGATTCATCCCCTTAGCCACCAGTACCGCACCTTGCCCTTGGCACTTTACAATATCAAGGGCATCACCAACGCCAATACCCATACTGAGCAGACGTTCATGCATCTTTTTAGACTTGCCCATGGTGACAACCTTTACGCGCTCGCCCTCACCGGCCAGGGCCAGGGGAAACATTGCCCCCCCAGTATCCTCTGGTTCACAACATCTGCTTTGCTGACAACATAACTTCACCTCACCACCTCTTATTGAATTTTTTGATTTCCAAGATCACCCGGCTCAACCACTACTTGTGCAAGACCACGGGCCAGGGAGGAAATCCCGGCGCTACGCATGGTAATAAAGGGTTTGGCCTGGGATTTACAGAGGCGCTTGGCGCGTAAACATGCGTCATGACTGACACAGTTGACCGGGCAAATTACTGCATCGGCCCTGCTCATCATCTTGCCTAATTTCACCCGCTGATCCTCTTTGCCACCATCGTGATGGATGAACCTGCCACCACATTTTTCAACGATCTGTCGATAATGGGGTACCAGTGAATGCTGACCACCGACATAGAGGACACAGCGCCCGCACAGATCAAGCCCTGGGCACTCCTTGCATTGGCAGTTATCGCAGGAGTGACCGGTCGAACCTGTTGACTGGTTGTGGAGTAACTGCTCCATAGCCTGGTTTTCTTGACGGGTTTCATCATGCTCGGACTGCAGTAGTGCCTGGCCCTCGCTGAGTTGGCTGTGGTCCGTGTTAAGTTGGATGTTTTCTTGGCTAAGCCTAAGGCAGGCCGCAGACACCTCTCGCAGCTCTTTTTCCAGCTGACTATTGCGGGCCTGTAGTTCGCTATATCTTTGGCCAGACTCAAGCTCTGCTATTCTGGCCAGGGCCTGTGGCAATCTACTCTGCAGCTCATCACTGTTTTTCAGTTGCATTGTTACTTCAGCAATCTCTTCATCCCGCCAGCCTATCTCCTGCCTTGCCTGACTATTGGCAAGCTGCAGGGCCTCTTGGAGTACTTCAATTTTATTCCTCTGGTCTCGTTGCCTTTGTTCGTTATTATGTGACTTGCGGCTGGCAAGATGGGAAAGCATGTGAACTTCACCATGAATTTTAGAGCAGAGGGATGGTGGTGCCAGAGGGTGGGTCATAATGGCCCAATAGGCTCCGGCCAAGCGGTTCTTCTCTTTGGAATAATGCCAGAAATCGGCCAGTGCATCGCTTGACTTGACTCGTTTCGCCTGGCGGATGGCTAGGTGGAATTTTTTATTCAGTTTTTTGTCAACCAAGCGACTGACAGGGCAGGCATGGCTGACCCCATGGACAAAAAGGATATGGAGTTCGTAGGCTGACAGGGATGAGTCCACGGCAAATTCAGTCTTGCTGGCCAGTTTTTTCAGTTCATTAATGGACAGGCAGGTACCAATGATTGAACAAAGATACTCCTCCAATTCCCATATCCGGCGTCTGCGTCTTGGTTCGCCGGTTGATCTTTGTCCTATTTGTTTGCTGTCATACATGGAAATTTACCTGTCCAAATAAAGTTAGAGTTGCCTAAGTCTTGGCCAGTAGTAACAGGAGGGGTGTTTGGGGTCAATAAAAAAAGTTAGGCAACTATAACTTTTTTTGTTTCAGGAGGAACGG
>JAOZSN010000195.1 GCA_029939635.1 Deltaproteobacteria bacterium | reverse complement strand
GATGATCTACCCTGTTCAGCACCGTGGTCCTGATGGGTTTGGTTTCTACTGTGGTGCGCGGGTCGGTTTGGCCCATTCGCGCCTTTCTATTATTGATCTTGAAGGTGGCTGGCAGCCTTTATGTAATGAGGGCAAGAGCCTGTGGATTGCCTTTAATGGTGAAATCTTTAATTACCCAGAGCTGCGCGAGGAGCTGTTGGGGCGGGGTCACATCTTTAGCAGCCATTCTGATACTGAGGTGATTATTCATCTCTATGAGGAGCTGGGTCCAAAATGCCTCGATCGGCTCAATGGCCAGTTTGCCATTGCCATCTATGATGAGCAACAGCAGTCACTCTTTCTGGCCCGTGATCGCATGGGCATCCGCCCACTTTTCTATACCATCCATAATGGCTGCCTTTATTTTGGCTCAGAGATGAAGTCTCTTTTTGCGGCAGATTCTTCTTTCCCTAGGCAGATAAACCCAGCTGTCCTTAGTGAGATTTTCACCTTTTGGAGCCCGGCAGGAGAGGAGACTATCTTCTCAGGTGTTAAGCAATTACTGCCTGGCCATTACCTCCAGGTTAACAGTAATGGGCCGCAGGAACCGCGACAATATTGGTCCATTCCCTTCTGTTCTGATGAGATTGGTCTCCGTTCAGAACAATCGTACGCAGAAGAGTTGCGTGAGTTGCTTATCGATAGTGTTCGTCTGCGCCTCCGTGCCGATGTGCCGGTTGGTGCCTATCTAAGTGGTGGGCTTGATTCCTCGGCCATTACCTCTTTGGTGAAGAATTATACAGATAACCCTCTCAAGACCTTTTCTGTCACCTTTCAGGATAAGGTGTATGACGAGGCTGATGAGCAGAACGAGATGGTGGCCTATCTTGGTACGGATCATCATCGCGTTACTTGTTCTTATGATGATATTGCCCAGGTTTTCCCCCAGGTGATATGGCATACTGAGATGCCTATTCTACGAACTGCACCCACGCCGCTGTATCTCCTTTCTCGCTTGGTTCGTGATAATAAGTATAAGGTCGTGCTTACCGGTGAAGGAGCAGATGAAATTCTCGGTGGCTATGATATCTTCAAAGAGGCAAAAATTCGAGCCTTCATCCATGCCCAGCCCAAATCTGAGTTACGGCCTCAATTATTAAAACGTCTCTACCCCTACCTTGCTCTGTCTCCCACCAAGTCTGCGGACTATGCCCGTAAGTTCTTTGGCACAGATGCTGATCTTGCCGATCCCTACTATGCCCATGGTCCACGCTGGAAAACTACCAGCGGGACTCATGTGTTTTTGGCAGATCAGGTCAAGCAAAGCGCGGGTGATCCCTTCGCTCGTCTGGCCCATTGGGGCTGTGAACATGGTGATCTTGATTTCTTTACTCGTGCCCAGTGTGTGGAGTCAAAATTACTTCTCTCAAATTATCTTCTCTGTTCCCAGGGTGATCGCATGGCTATGGGCAACTCGGTGGAGGGTCGTTTCCCTTTTCTGGATCATCGTGTCGGTGAATTTGCTGGTCGTATTCCGACAAAGTACAAGATGAAGGCCTTAAATGAGAAAAATATTCTCAAATTAGCCGTGCAGGATATTCTCCCTGACAGTATAGTGAGGCGTAAGAAGCAACCCTATATGGCACCGGATATATTAAGTTTTTTTGGAGACAAAGAAGCTGAATATCTAGATTATTATCTTTCTGAAAAGATGCTATCCGAGGCTGGTCTATTTAAGCCAAAGGCTGTAGCCCGCCTCATGGCCAAATGTCGTAAAAAATCACGCCAGGGTTTTCGTGAAAATATGGCCTTTGTTGGCATTCTCTCTGCCCAGATAGTTTTCGATAAATTTATCAAAAACTTCAAGGTCGAGATGCCTGCTGAATTGAAAAATGTCAAGGTGGTAAACGACTGAAATTGCATGGATAAATTAATTAAAAAATATAGACAGCAAATGGTACACATTGCAAAGAGTCACGGAGCTAAGAGTGTGCAACTTTTTGGCTCTTTTGCCAGCGGTAAGGCCTCGGCCCAAAGTGATATTGACTTGTTGGTCGAAATGGAAAGTAGTAGATCTTTGCTTGATATCATAGCTATAAAAAATGGTATAGAGGATCTTACGGAACGAAAAGTTGACGTCGTGACAAAGAAGGCCTTGTCTCCATATATTGCCGAGGAAATTATAAGTTCGGCTCAAACCTTATGAATCAGGATCTCGTATATCTCTGTCATATTCGGGATGCTATTGAAAAAATAGAGAGCTATGCTTCTGTGGGAGAAGGCGATTTTCTGGAATTCCCCCACTGGCAGGATGCTGTGATTAGAAATCTAGAGGTTGTCGGCGAGGCAACTAAACGGCTAAGTATTGACTTGAAGGCTGAAAATCCAAATATTCCGTGGCGTGAGATAGCCGGACTGCGTGATGTTCTCATTCATGATTACATGGGTGTTGATCTCAATGTCATTTGGAATGTAGTGGCACAGGATATACCAAAATTGAAGATGACAATTCTGGAGTTACTCGCATTACAAGAGATGTAAATTTAACGGGGAAAACAATGGCAGATACAGTTAGTAAAATACGGGAATTTATTTTTGAAAATTTTCTTTTCGACGCTGAGGATGATGCTTTACAAAACGATACCTCGTTTTTGGAGCAGGGCATTATAGATTCCACCGGGGTTTTGGAATTGGTTGATTGGCTGGAGGATGAATTCGATATTGTGGTTGATGATGATGAGTTGGTGCCGGAAAATCTTGACAGCGTTAATTTGCTAGCCGCTTATATCGCTAAAAAAACAGCCTGATGCTCCTTCACTATTTTTTGCAGGAGTCTGCGGCTCGCCTGCCTGACAAGATTGCCGTTGTTCATGGCAAGGAGCGCCTGAATTATGAAGCCTTAGCGCAGCGTGCATGCCATATTAGCCAGTGGCTTGTCTCTCACGGTTTACAAAAGGGTGAACGGGTTGGCCTGTTGACTGATCAGGCGACTGATTATATTGCTGCTTATTTCGGGGTGTTGGCCGCGGGTGGCGTGGTGCTGGCTCTTAATACTCAAACTTCGGAGCGGGCCTTAGCCACAGTGCTGACCGATTCCGGTACCTCCTTTGTTCTCTCCCATGGAAAATACAAGAAGTTCAGCAAGGTGATTGAAAAGCAGGGTACTGTCCGGAACCTTGAATTTGATATTCCTGCACTTTGCAAAGATTTTTCTGACGGTTCATGGCCAGAAATTGCTCTGGATGAAGAAGATCTTGCCCAGATTATCTATACATCTGGTACCACCGGTAGCCCCAAAGGGGTTATGCTGCGGCATCGTAATCTGGTGGCCAATAGTCGTTCCATAATTGAGTACCTTGGTCTCTGTACCAGCGATACAGTGATGGCGGTATTGCCCTTCTTTTATTCCTACGGCAATTCTGTCATGCTTACCCATATCGCCGTGGGTGCCACCCTAGTTGTGAATCAGAGCTTTATGTACCCTAATCTGATTCTGGATCAGATGCGTAATGAAGAGGTGACAGGATTTTCAGGCGTCCCCTCTACTTTTGCCATTTTGCTTAATCGTTCGGCTGTGCGAGATTATGAGTTCCCATCCTTGCGCTACCTGACTCAGGCTGGGGCAGCAATGTCGCCAGCCTTGGCCGAACGATTACAAGAAATTTTTCCAGGGGTTGAGATCTTTATCATGTACGGTCAGACCGAGGCCGGCGCTAGGCTCTCATATCTGCAACCAGAATTGTTGAAGGACAAGGCAGGGTCTATTGGCCGTTCCATCCCCGGGGTGGAATTATCCTTGTTGCAGGCTGACGGCTCTCCAGCTCCAGTAGGTCAGGTGGGGGAGATTGTGGCTCGTGGTGATAATATCATGGCAGGGTACTGGCAACATCCGGAGGAGACCGGCAAGGCTGTGCACGATGGTTGGTTGTGGACAGGTGATTTGGCCCGTCAGGATGATGATGGCTATTTTTTTATAGAGAGCCGCAAAAGTGATATGATAAAATCCGGGTCCCACCGTATTGGTCCCCAGGAAATTGAGCATGTTATCCTCGAGTGTGAGTCAATCCATGAGGTAGCTGTGGTGGGGAAAGAGGATGAGATTCTCGGTGAATCTATTCGAGCCTGTGTAGTGTTGAAACCTGGTGAGGAAATGGTGGGCAAGGAGTTGATTCGCCATTGTCGGCGTCTGCTACCTGCCTTCAAGGTGCCGCATATTGTTGATTTTTTCGAAGAGCCGGTCTTCGTCGATGGGCTTGGCCAGGTAATCGCTGCAGCCGCATTCCCGGGCACGTTCCTCGTCACCCTGCATGGCGTGGGCTGTGAGAGCGATTATCGGGATATGTGCCAGTTCCGGATTTCCAGA
>JAOZSN010000194.1 GCA_029939635.1 Deltaproteobacteria bacterium | reverse complement strand
GAAGCTCATAGAGAAGCTCAAGCGTGAAGCGCAATCAGCAAATCCCCATGGGCGGGTAGCTCAGCTGGATAGAGTACTGGCCTCCGAAGCCAGGAGTCGTGGGTTCGAATCCCACCTCGCCCACCATTCTTTTCTTTCTCATTCCTTTTCATATCGTTGTTTTTCCTTTTTCTCTCCCGTGCTTTAGAGTATCTTTTAATGTCTATTTTGTCGAAATTACATTACTAGCTCTTTTTTCTTGCCTTGACCATGACACAGCCTATCCCTCAGCGCATTGGTAAATACATTATTGAGTCTACCCTGGGTCAGGGAGCCATGGGCGTGGTCTATAAGGGGTTGGATCCGCATATTGAACGTGTGGTGGCCATTAAGGTCATCCGCACGGCTGCCTTTGACGAAGATGAGCTGGCCGGTGCCCTTGTCCGTTTTCAGCGCGAGGCCCAGGCTGCTGGACGTCTCATGCATCCCAATGTTGTGACGGTGTATGAGTATGGTGAGGAGGGTGAGGCTGCCTATATTGCCATGGAGTATGTGGAAGGGCGCACCTTTAAAGAGATTTTTGCCGATAGCAAACGCCTTGATCTTGCTGAAATCGTAGATCTTTTTAGGCAACTTCTTCTTGGCCTGGGCTATGCCCATGAGTTTGGCGTTATTCACCGTGATATCAAGCCTGCCAATATTGTTCTTAATGAACGTGGTCAGGTGAAGATTATGGATTTTGGCATTGCCCGGGTGGAATCCTCCAGCCTGACCATGGCTGGGACCGTGGTGGGTACCCCTGCATATATGGCCCCTGAGTTGATCAGCGGTGAGCCCATTGATCAGCGCTGCGATCTTTTTGCCGCTGGAGTGATTCTCTACCAACTGTTGACCGGTGAAAAACCCTTTGCCGGTGATTCAATGACGGCCATCATGCATAAGGTGGTCAATATGGAGCCGGTGGCCCCGTCCATTTTAGTGGCAGGACTGCCACCCCAGCTCGATGAGATAATAGCCAAGGCCCTGGCCAAAGATCCTGCCTCCCGTTTTCAGACTGCCCTGGAATTTTCCAATGCTTTGGGTGAAATTGTTTTAGGTGGGAATGGTGTGGCTCCTGAAGATGGCCACGACACCGATGCTACCGTTTGTCTTACTGGTTCAGCTGAGCCCGGAACCCAGGTTATAAAACAAGGTGTTCAGCTGACCAGTGGCCGTTTTGTTGGTGTTGTGGCTCTTGGACTGATTGTTGCTCTATGTGTTTTTTGGGGTTGGTTTTGGTGGCAGGGACGTGATGCAGAGCCTGTACCATCAGTACAGCCGCCTGTGGACATTATAGAGAAACCACAGGCCGAAGAGGTGACGGTTGAAGATGTTGAAGAACTCCCAGTCGAGCAACCTGTTGTCCAACCGGCTGAACAGCCAGTTGGGCACGATATCAACCTGCCAGTTCAAACGTCGGAAATAGTTGTAACGGCTCCTCCTGTGGAGGGTGAAACTTTCCCCCCTGTATTAGAAGAATCGGGCTCTCATGTGACTTTTATGCCTGATTCAATGGTCCCAAAGGATAACACTGCTCCTGTAGTCCATCCTGTTGAGGAAACATCTCCGTCGCCAGTAGAGGATCCGAAACTTGGTTCTGCCCTCCCAGGCACAGCACCTTTTGAGCAGGGGGAAGGGGTTTCTCCTGGCAGACTGTTGCGCGAGGATGAGTGGTAATTGTGGTAGATCAGACGAAAGATGAGTCCAGCAATGTAGAGGAGCACAGTATTCTGATTGTTGATGATCTAAGCAGCAATATAAAGCTGTTGGCTCGCTATCTTGAAGATTATAAGCTCTATTTTGCCCTGGAGGGGGAGCGGGCACTGGCCATTGCAGAGGAGTATCAGCCTGACATTATTCTTCTTGATGTCATGATGCCAGAGATGGACGGCTATGAGGTGTGTCGCCGCCTCAAGGAGAACTCGAAAACTGTTGATATTCCCGTTGTTTTTGTTACTGCCCGTTCTCGGGACGATGAGGAGGAGGAGGGCCTGCAGGCTGGAGCTATAGATTTTATTGCTAAGCCGGTTAATGGTGCTGTTTTGCGAGCTCGTCTGCGCAGCCACCTTGAATTAAAGGAGCATCGTGATAACCTGACAGGCCTCTTGCAACGGCGGGAGGAAGAGTTGGGGGCTACCTATCAGCAGCTTCTTCATTCTGAGAAATTGAGTGAGATTGGTAAACTTACCTCGTCTATTTCCCATGAATTTTCAAGTCCACTCCTTGGTATTGAGCAGATATTAAAAGGCTTTCTTGCTGATGAGGAGCCAGGTTCGGCAAAATCTGAATTACTTGATGTCTGTGTCAGCGAATGTGTCCGTTTGCGGGAATTAATTCGCACCCTGCAGAAATTTGGCAGGCGCAGCACCGCAGTTTTTGCGCCCACTGATCTCAATCATATTATTAGTGACGTGTTAAAATTATCCAGCAAACATCTCGAACGCCAGGGTGTTAATGTTGTCTTTACCCAAGGCAATATTTCCAAGGTAAATGCAGTGGAGGACCAGATGAAGCAGGTCATGTTCAATCTGTTTACCAATGCTGGCGATGCCATGGTTCCAGAGGGTGGGATTTTGACGATTGTGACCCACGAGCAGGATGGTCAGGTGCTGCTTATGGTGCAGGATAATGGCTGTGGTATCCCCCATGATAAGCTAGGTTCTGTTTTTGCCCCTTTTTACACCACGAAAGAGGCGGGGGAAGGCACCGGGCTTGGTTTGTCTAACTGTTATGGTATTATTATTCGCCATCATGGCATGATTCATGTCGAGTCAGAAGAGGGGAGAGGTTCCCTTTTTACGGTGGAACTTCCTTGCATTACTGATGATGATAGTTTTAATGAGTCCAAGTAACTCTTGTGATGATTTTTTCTCTGCAATTTTAAAAAAATATAAGCAAAGGTGAGGGTGGTGCAGCAATCTTCTCAGGATGCGACGGTTCTTTTGGTGGATGATCATCTCTTGGTGCGCTACGGCATGAAGGCTATGTTGGAGCGGCTGGAGGGGTTTGTCTGTGTAGGTGAGGCAGCCAATGGTCGGGAGGGGGTTGATCTTGCCATTGAACTGCGGCCAGATATTATTGTCCTTGATATTGATCTTGGTAAAGGCATCAGTGGTTTTGAGGCTGCCCAGGAGATCCGCCAGACTGTACCATTCTCAAAGATTCTCATGCTTACAGGCAATCCTGAACCGCAACTCTTTCAACAGGGGATTCAGCTTGGTTGTGATGCCTATGTGTTAAAGGTTGATTCTGACACAGAGCTCATCTTGGCCTTACAGGCTGTGGCCCATGGCGAAAAATATTTAAGCAAATCATTTACCGCAGATGTTTTTCAACTTCTCCAAAATGGTAATGGTGAAATGACGGTGGAAGGCCCGAGCCTGACCCCTAGAGAAAAATCCATTGCCTATCTGGTTCAGCGTGGCTTAGGTGATGTGGTGATTGGTAAGGAGCTGAAGATCAGTCCCAAGACCGTGCGGGTACACAAGTCAAATATTAAGCGAAAATGTGGTTGCCGTACCACTGCTGAGCTTATTCTCTTTCTTACCTCCAGTAATAGGCTATCTTGAAGGTACCTTGAATAATTGCTGTTTTGGTGGAGTTGCACGTTCTGTGTACTCTGCCTGAATCCGTAGCAATACTTTTTTTACGTCTCTCTTTATTTTCTTCAACGAGTTGTTATATTTTTATACTTATATCTCTGTACAGCATCTGACGAGCCGGTTTGTAAATTTATGGGGTAAACTAAAGCTGCACAGAGTACTAGGCTCTCGCCTTCGCAGGAGTGACATGTTTTCTGGGCAGTAGGGGCCTACGTTATTTTGTCTGAATATCAATTTTTTAGGGGGGATGCCATGGAGTCGGTGAAAGCAAGCGAACGTCGGGTTCATCAGCGTGTCACGCCGGTGGACGGTGTTTTTGTACTGGTTAACAAAAAAGCCTTACCTGTGCTTGATATCAGCCTGGGTGGCCTTTCTTTCTGTGCTGATGCCTGCACTGACAGTCCTTTTGCCAACCAGCTTGAGGTGTTGGTCATGGGGAATACCATTGAGTATGTAGATAAAATACCCCACCATATTGTCGGTGATGCTCCCCTTTCTGCTCCCACCACTGGCTTAGGCTCCCGCAAGAGATGTGGTCGGCGTGTTTCTACCCGCTTTAGTCAGCTTTCCAGCGAACAACTGGCAAAGTTACAGTATCTTTTTCAGATGGATTGATGGATCTTTTTTTGGGCTGAAAAGTGCTCTCAACTCTCAAAGATATTGAAATTGCTTGTTTTTTGTTGCGCCTCCCGGTAGTTTTAATTTTCAAATTTTTGTGGATGCTTTTTTTGTGGG
>JAOZSN010000193.1 GCA_029939635.1 Deltaproteobacteria bacterium | reverse complement strand
ATTATAGCTCGTAGCACATGAACTGATACCTGCTTGATTGCGATATTGTCGTACTTGCAATGGGTTGCTACTATGTGTCAAGTATCAATTCACTTGCGATGAACTATAGACAGATGCTCCACCACAGCACAACATCATCCAATCACCGCCAAGAGCATCTTAGAGGCAACGACAAGAAGAAGAATGGCAAATACCCGTTTCAACTTATCCACCGGCAGACTGTGGGCCAATTTGACACCTATGGGGGCAGTGCAAAAACTCACCCCGGCAATACCAAGCAGAGCAGGCAGATAGATAAATCCTACAGAATAGCCAGGGAGACTGGTATTCCCCCAGCCATTGAGCAGATATCCAATAGTACCGGCAATGGCAATGGGAAAGCCAATGGCAGCCGAGGTTGCGATGGCATGGTGAATGACAACATTACACCAGAGCAAAAAGGGTACGGACATGGAACCGCCACCAATACCCACCAGACTGGAAACCAGGCCAATGCCATTCCCCACGCCAAATATTCCCACATGGCCAGGTAACTGGCGCGCCGCCTTAGGTTTGCGATTAAGCAGCATTTGGGCAGCAACAACATAGAGAAAAAGAATAAAGAAAATCTTTAGAAATAATGTGGAAAGACTTGCCACCAGCCAGGTACCGAGCAAGGTACCAGTGAAGATACCTGGGGTAATTTTTCCCACCACCGGCCAATGCACTGCACCGCGCTTATGATGGGCTCGTACACTGGAGATCGAGGTGAAAATAATGGTCGCCATGGAGGTTCCCAGGGCCAGATGCATAATAATCTCCGGGCACATGGCCTGCCGGGAGAAAAGAAACACCAGCATGGGCACAATGACCAAACCACCACCAATACCAAGCAGTCCAGCCAACACCCCGGCAATAGCTCCGACAACACAATATGAAAGAAGAATGGAGAGCATCTACAGTTTTGAGTTTTATGTTTAGGTTTCAGAATTCATTTTTTTGCCTGTAGCAAGGGGTACCATGCTGAAAATAGCCAGGCAACAACAAAAAGGGGGGATGAAGTTTCCTTCATCCCCCCTTTTTCCAGATTAACCAACAAAGGCTTATATTGCTACTTCAGCCTTCAAAGTGGCCTTCAATCTAAACAGCATACTTACTTATGGGTAGCACGCATGGTCTTGGCTAACTCTTTGATCTCACCAAGATCCTTGGTCATTTCAGAATAGCCATACCAGTAGGCATAATCAGGGTTAACATGGAAGAAACCCTGATAGGCACGCATACGATGCTTCATATACATCTGCAACAAGACCTGATCAATATAAGAGATCTTGTTAAAGTCTTTCCGTCCTTCAGCACCACCAGTTTCCATGAAGGTAAGCAGGAAAGGGTAGTTAAAAGGATAGTCAGCCGGCTTAGTAATAAGTCCATCTTTATACAAAGCAGCAACCGTCTCAATAGCGTCAGCCATCATACGGTCAAGCTTAGGCATCATGGAATCACCTAAGGACAGACGCTCTTTGGCGTACTCCTCAGAGTGACACTCGGAACAGATGTTAATCATCTTGTTACGCTCTGTATCAAAGGCTTCCTTGGTCAGACGAGCCAAATCAACAGCCGCCACAGCACCATAGACAGGGCCAGGCTCACCAGTTTCAGGATTCAACACAGCAAGAGCCTTGAGGATGGTGATCTGATCAGCCTTCCATTGCGGATCCTCGGGTAAAGGCAGACGTACACCTAAGAAGCCCCAGGCAGTATGATTGTTATGATCGCCATCTTTCATATGACAATCCTGACATTTAGGAGCGGCTGCACCTTCAGGAAGGTTACCGGCCTGCTGGGCCAGATAACGCGTACCATGCTTGGAGCTAGACCACATCTCCCATTGCGGATGATCATAACCCATATGACATTGCTGACATGCCTTGGGATCTAAGGCCTCTTTCTTGGAGAAGCTGTGTCTGGTATGACACTCATCACAGGAGTTATTCTGATAGCGATAGCCTTTGGCAAGTTGCTCTTTCTTCTGGGCCTCAGTCTTAATACCCATATTATGACAACCACCACAACCACCACCGCCTTCCATTAATTCATCAGGAGCAATGTGGGTAGCAGGAATGGCATTCAAGGAGGTCCAACCAAAATTATGCTTACCATGGGAGAACTGCTCAAACTGCTCCTCATGACATTGCTGGCAGACCTGCTCAGCAGGCATAACAGCCTTCTTGTAATCTTCTTTACTACTATGGGCATCACCGTGACAGCTATCACAGCTCACCCCTTCCTCAGCATGACGGCTTACCTGCCAGTCTTTAACCTGGCCGGGTGAAATCTTGCTGTGACATTCGACACAGGCATCCTTTGCATAGGCTACTCCAGACATGAGTAGTGCCAGCATGGAACCTGCAATGATTAATTTCCCTTTCATTTCTCCTCCCTTTTTCTAAAAAAATTTACCAAAGACACCCTCCCTAGTGGTCACCCACAGCAAAGAGTATATAAAAAATAACAACCGCAAGTCTAGTATTATTTACTGTCTCATATCATGAAACGGGATAAGCACCCTTGACCTAAGTCAAGAATGATTTTTTATATGTAAAAGCGAGGGCTTAACTTTTTCATTAGAAGATGATAGTTTTAAAATTACTAATTTTTCCCTGGCCATGAAAAGATAACGGCCTTCACTCAAAAACAGCTACATGCTCACCATAAGGACACCATCATGAGCAACCCGTTTCAAGACCAACTCCTCAAGGCCGGACTGGTCAACAAAAAACAGGTAAAAAAGGCCAAACACGAAAAACGAGTTGATCGCAAGAAGAACAAGGGCACTAGCCCTCCAGTTACCAACAATAAGGCCCAGCAAGAACATGCAGCCCAAGCCAAACGCAATAAAGAGCTGAACAAACAACGGGCCAAAGAAACACAGCAACGAGAAAAAGTTGCGCAGGTAAAACAGCTCATCAAAGATAATCGTTTAAAAAAAGATGATAGAGGCGAGGCTTATAATTTTGTCGACCAGAACAAAATCAAGCGGATCTATATTGCTGCTGAAATGGCCGAACAGTTGAGTCGTGGCCTATTGGCAATTGTTATGCTGGCAGGAAGCTACGAGGTGGTACCAGCCAAAGTGGCCAAACAGATAGCCAGCCGTGATGCAGAGGCCGTGGTTACCTTGCACACTGGATCATAAACCCTGCTGCAAGTATTAAAAAATGGATGAATGTATAATGGCAGAACATGGTTTGATAGCAGACGTAGGCGGCACCAACATTCGCCTGGCCTTGGTGGAACTAAAGAGTGGCAAAATAAGCACCATTAAGAAATATCGCAGTACAGATTTTGACAAAATAACTACTGCCATCAGTCATTATCTTGCCGAGGTTAACCAACAGGTTGCCACAGCATGTATTGCCATTGCCTGCCCCACAGATCAAGACCTGATCCAAATGACCAACCATGCCTGGAGCTTTTCAAAACAACTAGCAAGGCAGACCCTTCATCTAGATCAATTCCATGTCATCAATGACTACACCGCCATCGCCCTCTCCTTGCCTGTGTTAAATAATAACCAGAAGGTACAGATTGGCGGTAGTACACCCCAGCAAAACCAGCCCATGGCAGTGTATGGCCCAGGCACTGGCTTGGGGGTTGCCCATCTTATCAATCATAATGGTCAGTGGCTCAGTTTAGCCGGAGAAGGCGGCCATGTTGATTTTGCCCCCCAAGATGCCCAGGAACAGCATATCCACAAAAAACTCCAGGCAAAATATGGTCATGTCTCCATTGAACGCCTCCTCTCTGGCCCTGGACTAGAGGACATCTATCAGGCAATAGCCACCTATCAAGGAGTCGCCAGCATAAGATTATCTGCCCCTGAGATTACGACCCAAGCCCAAGAGAAAACCAGCCCAGTCTGCCAGGAGGCACTGGCCCAGTTCTGCCGCATTATGGGCAGTGTTGCCGGCAACCTGGCCCTGACCATGGCGACCTCGGGTGGGGTCTATATTGCCGGTGGTATCGTCCCACGCTTTATTGACTTTTTCAGCACCAGCGAATTCAGAACGCGTTTCGAGGCTAAAGGCCGCTTTCATGAGTATCTCAAACGTGTTCCAGTATTTGTCATCACCGAAGAACAGCCAGGACTGCTTGGAGCTGCCGTGTATCTAAGCCAGGCTTAAAAACTCCGCAATTCAAGGTGCCCTCAGCACAGTTTCCCGACCAACTCTACATCATATCTCAGCACAACCTAGTGTCATGTCAACTGTCGAGTGTCGGATAGAGCCGGGATAGTTTGATCCGTGCATCATCCGCAGTAAATTGCCAGTTGACCTTTGCCTCTTTGTTGTTCCGGTGCTTCTGCCAGGCAGATA
>JAOZSN010000192.1 GCA_029939635.1 Deltaproteobacteria bacterium | reverse complement strand
CCCTTGGCACGTATTGCTGGCGTTGATTTGCCAAAAAATAAACATATGGTAATTGCCTTGACCTATATTCATGGCATAGGCAGAACCAGTTCCAAGAATATTCTTGATAAAGTTGGTCTGGCCCATTCCTTTAATACTGATGATCTTACAGATGCCGAAGTAGCCAAGATCAGAACTGTTCTTGAAGATGACTATGTCGTTGAGGGTGATCGCCGTCGTGAGGTTGCCATGGATATTAAACGCCTTGTTGATCTTGGCTGTTATCGTGGCATTCGTCATCGTCGCGGCCTACCTGCTCGTGGCCAGCGTACTAAGACCAACGCCCGAACCAGAAAAGGTCCTCGTCGCGGTCCTGCTATAAAGAAAAAATAATTTGATGTTATTAACATGTAAGTCAGTTTCCCCTTTGAGATAAATAGAGAACTGCTTTACGTATATGGAGTTATGTGATGGCGAGTCCAAAACGTCGTACTGGAAAAAAACGCGTTAAAAAGAATGTTCCTGAAGGTATTGCGCATATCAAGTCTACCTTTAATAATACCCAGGTGACCCTTACCGATACGCAGGGTAATGTTATTTCTTGGTGCAGTTCCGGAGTGCTTGGATTTAAAGGCTCTCGTAAGTCTACTCCTTTTGCTGCCCAGAATAATGTCGAAACTGCTGCTAAAAAGGCCATGGAGCATGGCATGAAAAAAGTTGAGGTTCGTGTTAAAGGTCCAGGACCTGGACGTGAGTCTGCTATTAGAGCACTTCAGAACGTCGGCTTTGAAGTTAGCCGTATCCTTGATGTTACTGCGCTGCCCCATAACGGCTGTAAGCCCCCTAAGCGCAGAAGGGTATAACTTTACCTATTTAGGTCGAGGGTTGATGATTTCAACCTTTAACCTTCAACCTATACAGCTAATTAAACGGTTTACGTTTTAATAAGAGTGGAGAATTACAGTGGCTAGATATCGTGGTGCTTCCTGTCGTCTTTGTCGGCGCGAAAAATTGAAATTGTTTCTGAAGGGCGAACGTTGCTATTCAGATAATTGTGCCTTTGAACGGCGCTCCTATGGCCCAGGCCAGCATGGTCAGGCCCGTATGCGTAAAGTATCCGATTATGCTATGCAGCTTCGTGAGAAGCAGAAGGTTCGTCGTATTTATGGTGTACTCGAGGATCAGTTCCGTAAGTATTTTAAGATGGCAGATCGCTCCAAAGGTGTAACTGGTGAGAATCTTCTCCAGCTCCTTGAGAGACGTCTCGATAATACCATTTATCGTCTTGGTTTTGCCAACTCTCGCAATCAGGCGCGTCAACTTGTTCGTCATAATCATATTCGTGTTAATGGGGTGAAGGTTAATATTCCTTCTTTCCTCGTTAGTCTTAATGATGAGATCACTGTTGTTGAAAAAAGCAAAAAGAATACTGCCATTGCCGAGTCTATTGAATCAGTTGCCCGTCGTGGTATACCTTCATGGCTCACCGTTGATCATCCCAATTTTAAAGGGACAGTGAAGACAATGCCGGTACGTGAAGAACTGACTCTACCCATTCAAGAGCAGCTCATCGTCGAACTTTACTCCAAGTAAAAGATTGATAGTAATGCCTTGTAGCTAAATTTTATGTCATTGTTGGCAAGGAATTTATGAGGCGTTACTGTTAATTGCTTGGAGCTTCCTGGTAAGGCATTTATCCAATGTCCTTAGCCAAAATACCCAGAAAAACGGGTTAGGTCATACACTTCAGTGATATGGCCTATATTAGCTGTTTACAGACAGGAATATTATGACAGAGATCGAAGAAAGCGTTGTCGAAGAATCAACGCCCTTTTTTAGAAACTGGCGTGATTTAATTAAATCTAATATTGAGGTTACACAGGATTCCCATACTGAAAAATATGGGAAATTTATCTGTCAGCCTTTAGAGCGTGGATTTGCTACTACAATAGGAAATTGTCTACGTCGTGTGTTGTTGTCGTCTGTACAGGGCGCAGCCATTACCGCTGTTAAGATAGAAGGTGCCTTGCATGAATATTCTACTCTGCCAGGTGTTTTAGAGGATGTAACAGAGATTATTCTTAATCTCAAAGAGGTTCGTTTTTGTCTTAATAGTAGTGACGAGAAGATTATCCGCATTGAAGTTACTGATAAAGGTGAGGTTAAGGCCTCTGATCTTATCTGTGACCACACTGTAGAGATAATGAACCCAGATAAGCATATCTGCACCATTACTGGTGATGGTAAATTTGTTGGTGAATTTGTTGTAAAATGGGGCAAGGGCTATAGTCCAGCTGAAAACAACAAATCTGAGGATCTACCTGTTGAGTTTATCGCAATAGATGCTACTTTTACTCCCATCACCAATGTTAAATTTATCGTCAATCAAGCTCGCGTTGGTCAACAGACTGATTTTGATAAACTGACCCTCGAAATCACTACTGATGGCTCTGTAACTCCGGAAGACTCTCTGGCTTATGCTGCTAAGATCATTAAGGAACAGATGACTATTTTTATCAATTTTGATGAGGATAGTGTTGAACCTGATGAAGATGAGGATACTGGTGATAGTATTGACGAGGATTACAACGAGAATTTAAATCGTTCTGTTGAAGATCTTGAACTATCTGTTCGTTCCTCAAATTGTTTGCGTAATGCTGATATTACCTTTATTGGAGAGTTGGTACAGAAGACTGAGGCTGAGATGCTTAAGACCAAGAACTTTGGACGTAAATCTCTTAATGAGATTAAGCAGCTCCTCTCTGAGATGGAATTATCCCTTGGTATGGTTATAGATAACTGGCAGATTCCTTCTGCTCCGTCATCTGATGATCAAGATTAGTATATAGAGTTTAACCATTTACTTAGTTGCTTGGTTAATATTTACGAGTAAATAGGAGAATCTAACGATTCTTTCATATAGAGGATGTAAGTCATGAGGCATAGAAAAGCAGGAAGACGTTTTGGTCGTACAACATCACATCGTCGTGCCATGGAAAGAAATATGGTTACCTCGGTGCTAGATCATGAGCGTATTGTGACCACCACTCAGAAGGCTAAAGAGGTTCGCAAGGTCGTCGACAAGATGATTACTCTTGGTAAACGTGGTGATCTGCATGCCCGTCGGCAAGCACTCTCTTTTATCCAGGATAAAGGCGTTGTGGCAAAACTCTTTGATGAGCTTGGTCCTGAGTACCAAGAGCGCAGTGGTGGCTACACTCGAATTATTCAAACTGGTAATCGCAATGGGGATAATGCCTCCATGGCCATCCTTGAATTGGTCAATTACCAAGAAAAAATGGATATGGAAGAAGTAGAGAATTAAATCTCTCTTTTTTTTCTACGTTTTGGAAAACCCCTGCGCCTCATGGCCCAGGGGTTTTGTTGTTTAGAGCTTATTCGTTTTCTTGTTTACCTCATAATTCTAGTCTTTCTAAGCAATATGCCTTGATCTCTCTAGTAGATATTTTAATTTTTCATTTCATGATTCTTGTCTGGCAGCCGATGGGGTAGGACAGGTAGGTATTTACCCTACATCTCACCCTGGTCAGCCAGGGAATCATGGATGGTTCCCTCTCTTTGTGCGAATGGATTCGATTGGACTCCACGCTTTATATAGGAGGGAATCAATGAAGATCTCAGAAGCCACTGTCCTGCTCCATGCCACAAATAAGTCAAACACCAACTTTGCTGGGTCAAGCTTTCCGTCGCCTACTCTAGCTCCCGTTCCTTTTCGAGATATTTTCAATAATCATCTTGGGTCCGTGCAATCCCAAGCTGGTCATGCGCCTGTTCCCCCAATTTTGCAAGAATTTCAATTCTTGCAGGCAAGAGCTGGGTCTTTACAGTTTCTGCCAGACACTCTTCCCTCAGCTCTGGCGGCCTCTATCAATCAGCAAGGCCAATGGTTGTCACCATCTCAGGAAAGGCTATCAATGGACATTTTTGGACCAACACAATCTACTATACTTTTTAGTGCTCAACTCCAAGGTGTATATCTCGATATGTCACTCATCTTAGAGGATCTGATGACAGGCGAGTATCGTTTCTCCTTTCCAGAATCCTTTGCATTGCCAGAGGTTGTTATTCCTCTTGCTACAGGTACTAAGACCCCCTGGCCTGAAGCAAATTTTTCCAGACCGCCGCAGGTTGGTCTGGCCCGTTGGGGACTGTTACATGAGGAGCAAGAGATATGTTTTCAGGCTAGCGGTGAAGTGCTGTGCGAGGATGGACGCACCATAAATTTTGACATTGATCAGCTAACCACTGAAGAGCAGACCGTTGCTCTCTTTTCCTCAACTCGGAGTGCGCCGGTTTTTATTGATCCATTAGTTCTAGATCTTAATGGGCAAGGGGTGGAATTCTCAAGTAATAATTTTGATTTCGACCTTGATTGTGATGGGACTGCTCAGTCCTTTTCCAGTTTACAGCAGGG